>JAOZRE010000387.1 GCA_029940215.1 bacterium
AGGATTTATCTGCCGCTGATCACCACCAATTGTGCCATCCTGGGGCTGGCGCTGTTTTCAGTGCTGAGAGAGTATGATTTTATCGAAAGCCTTGTTTTCGGCCTGGGTGCTGGGGGCGGTTTCACTCTTGCGTTAGTGATTATGGCAGGGATACGCCAGGACCTGGAACTGGCCAACGTGCCAAAGGTTTTTCAGGGTGCCGGAATTACCATGATCGTTGCCGGTTGTCTGGCGCTGGCATTTATGGGATTTGCAGGGATTTGATGTTTGTCATGTCTGTTTGACGCTATCGGATGACCAGCCGGTCAGCAGTAACCGATCGGCAAATCAGTAAAATAACAATCAATACGCTTTGGAGTACAACAATGGATGTTAATGCTCTTCTTATTTCAATGGGCAGCATGGGGGGGTTGGGTGCCCTGTTTGCATTGGGACTCATCATCGCCGACTTGAAACTTCATGTGGATGAAGACCCTCGGATCGCTCTGGTGCTGGAAGAGTTACCAGGTGCTAATTGTGGCGGATGTGGGTATCCAGGCTGTAGTGCATTTGCGGAGCGTATCGTCGATGGTTTGGCCAGTATCACTGCCTGCCCTGTCAACACCGACGAAGGAGTTGCTGAGATAGCAGGTATCATGGGCGTGGATGCTGAAGCCGGTGAAAAGACCTATGCCCGCGTGTTATGCAGAGGTGGCAACTACGAGACAGCGAAGAAAGGGACCTATCTCGGAATTGAGACCTGCATGGCTGCACATCTCACCTGTGGTGCCGACAAACTCTGTCAATACGGCTGCCTCGGATTTGGCGATTGTGTGAGATCGTGTCCTTTTGATGCCATTGTCATGGATGCAAATGGACTGCCGGTGGTGGACGAAGAAAAGTGTACCGGTTGCGGCAATTGTGAGACCGCCTGCCCGAGAAGCATCATTGAGATTCACCCTGCCAGCCATACCCTGTTTATCTTCTGTAAAAACCTCGATGAGGCGAAATATGCCAGGTCCGTATGCACAAGGGCCTGTAATGCTTGCAGGGCATGTGTTAAGGCTGTTGAGGAGGGGCAGATCGTTATGGACAGAAACCTGGCGGTCATTGACTATGACGCCTATGGAACAGTATCCGAACTGCCTACCGATAAATGCCCGACCGGGGCAATTGAATTGATCTCAGCCCTTCAACACAAATGAGCCTGACAGTGGAAAATAATATAGCGGAACAGGACCATGAAATTGGTGTTGTGAAGGAAATCAGGGAGGGCAGAACCATCGTTGAGCTGAAGCCGGGTGAAGTCTGTGAATCTTGCGGTGCCAGGATCTTATGCCGACCCGGCAGCAACGGCAGGCATGAAATGACGGTCCGGAACACCCTTAATGCCAGGCCGGGTGATGTGGTTGAGTTGAATGAGATGGGTAATCTTCTGCTGATCTTGAGTCTGCTGCAGTACGGTCTGCCACTGCTTGGTCTGATTGGGGGAATATTTTTGATTAATGGAATCAAACCGGATCTGTTCTCCCTGCGTCTTGAGCTGGTGATGGCGACTGGTGGTTTCATCGGCCTCTTGGCCGGTGGGGTTGTCGCACGCCTGTGGCTGGAACGTCTGTCCCGAACAGTCAACAGCATCTTCGAGATCACCGCGATTCACCCTCCGGTCAAACACCGTTAGTTCCCCTCAATATCTTCTCCTTTCATACGACTGGTTTAGTCAAACGGATCTGGTGTTTTCATGGAGGTTGCCAGAAAACTGTCATCTGTTCCGGAATTGAATCCTAAATCCAGACGTTATTTTCGAAAAGAAAAAACAAGAAATACTACATTATTACAGTTTATTAATTATAAAGCGATTGACAAACATTGAGCATATGCTTATTATATTTAACTGCCTTACGATCCAGTCGCTGCAATGGTCAATGTAAGTGGTCCGGAAAAAACCGAGTTTCAGAGTACAATTCAATTATAAATCAAATTTTTTGCGGAGTAATTCGATGCCAATTTTTGAATTTTCATGCAACAGTTGCGGAAATCAGGTGGAGGTTCTGATCTCAGGAACCGCTGCAAAGCCCGATTGTCCTGAATGTGGAAGTAGTGACTTAAAAAAAATGCTGTCTGTTCCATCTTCCCTTTCGGGTATCAGTGAAGCGAGAACAGCCGCTCCTGCCGCAGGCTGCTGCGGTGTCAATCCGGAACAAGCCGGATGTGCCGGTCCTGGAAGTTGTTGTGGCAGACAGATGGCAATGCCCTGATAGATGGAAAGCACTCATGAATACAGATGGATGCCCTCTAGGAAAAATGGGTTGACAACATATGGGCATATGCCTAAAATCAAAAACATAGCCGAGTAAAAAAAATGACCAGGCCGAAAACGTTACGGCAGATCGATAGTATCCCAACGGTAAAATGGTTCAAGCCGTCCGGGGTGAAGATGTGTGATCTGATGGAGGTTTCACTGACCTTTGACGAAATTGAGGCGTTGCGGCTCGCCGATTTTGAAGGCCTGTATCAGGAGAAGGTTGCTGAACGCATGGGTGTATCCCGGCAGACAGTTGGTAGGATTCTGGTAGCGGCACGTAAGAAAGTAGCGGAGGCACTTGTCAACGGTAAGGCGATACGCCTTGAGGGCGGTCAAATACAATATCGCCAGCCAGCGTGCTTTGATCCGCAAGGGGAACATTTTAGAGGAGCCCTGACAGCTGAGCAGATCAAACACCCGACAAAGGTCGTTATTACGTCGAGTGGGCCGGGTCTTGACAGTGAGGTTGACCCACGGTTTGGGCGGGCTGCTTATTTCATTGTGATTCATTTGGACGACGGGTCTCTCACCGTGTTGTCAAATGAAGGGAGTGAAAGCACCAGTAAAGGTGTTGGTATTCAAAATTCCCAACGAATCCTTGATGCCGGAGCAGAAGTGATCATCACCGGTCGTGTTGGCCATAAGGTGATGGGTATGTTAACCGCAGCGGGGGTTAGAATCTTCCTGGTAGAGAGCGGAACGGTCAGGGAGGCTTTCGAAGTGTTTAAAAAGGAATATGCTGAGGGTGGTGGCTGATGGCCTCTGTCACGGTTCCAGCCTTCAGTCGGATCGCAGATATACCGTATCCCATGGGACAGGTGATAATTGAATCGAAGTCAAGGGAATGACTTTCTAATCCTCTCCTAGGCCTGCCCCATGGGTTTTTTCAAGATAGCCACCCGGATCGTATCGTAAATGACACCTATCATGATCGGGTTCTTCGGGGTGCGTCTTATCTGGGTTGTAAACCTCTCATTTTTTTCTGCATTAACTCCTCCGGTTTGTCTATTCATAAGCTTTGACGCAGCGATATGGCGCCATTTTGCTTTTATGTCACCAATCCACCATATATTCAGCTAACTACTCTTTTTTGTTTTTGATCCTTTGATTTACATCACAATAAAAAATAAAAGGAGCAAAAACAGGTCCTATAAAATTGATACGCTCACCAGTTGACAAAGGCTATTTTTAACTCGACATCTGCTGATCGTTGTTTGTGATAAGGTTGAATAGACTTCCCACCATTCTTTCTTTTTCATGCAGAGATTGACAGGTCAGGGTTCGGCTATAATTTTTAATTTCAGGATAAAAGAAAAATGAATAAAATAATTTCAAAGAAGCAACTATCGGATGATGTTTTCCTGATGAGGATAGAAGCATCCAACATTGCTGAAGAACGATTGCCAGGCCAATTTATCATTTTGCAGCTTGACGATGATTTCGGCGAGCGGATTCCGTTGACGATTGCAGATGCAGATGAGTCTGAAGGGACCATAACGATTATTTTTCAAGTTGTGGGTAAAACCACTACAGACCTTTCAAAGCTTAATGAGGGAGACAATATTCCCAATCTTGTTGGCCCATTGGGGACACCAACCCATATCGAAAAGTTTGGAACGGTTGTCTGTGTGGGTGGTGGTATTGGTGTTGCCCCGATGCATCCCATTGCCAAGGGTATGAAAGCCGCTGGTAATCATGTGATAATTATTATGGGTGCCCGCAACAAGGAATTAATTGTACTGGAAGAAGAGATGACTGCCATTGCAGATGAACTGATCATTTGTACCGATGATGGCTCATACGGCAGAAAGGCTTTGGTAACTGAGCCTTTGAAAGAGATTTGCGAGAGAGACTCCAAGCCGGAAATGGTGATCGCCATCGGTCCTCCGATCATGATGAAGTTCTGTTCCGAAACCACAAGGCCATACGCAGTACCGACACAGGTTTCGCTGAATACCATCATGGTGGATGGAACTGGAATGTGCGGTGGATGCCGTGTG
>JAOZRE010000388.1:0-4011 GCA_029940215.1 bacterium
CTGTCGGATCCCAACCGAAACCGTCCATCATCCAGCTTTCGAAATAGGGTTTTCCGCCCGGTCCGCTGGCATCTGGCCAGATGATATTGGGTCCGTTGGAAGTACGGTCGCAGACACCAACCAGAACCATCTCCTGACTTCCCAACTCAACGCTGCTGGCGGCATAGTTAACGGATACCGTCGACGTGGCGCAAGCTTGTGAAAGCCGAGGCCCGCTGATCTCAGGATTTCCCATCTGGGACGCAAAATTCGGACTGTCATAAAACCACCAGCTTTGTGGAATCGTGGTTCCTAGCACCACGCTGTCGAACAGTTCCGGTTGATACCCTCTCAACTCAAAAAACTTCCTGGCTGTTGCTGCCAGTAAATCAATCGCATTCTCGTTTTGAAAAGATCCCTGCCATTTGCAAAATGGTGAGCTCCAATAACCTTTGTAAGGCACATACGTATTTTTAAACATCATCACTCCTCCTAAATGGTCAGTTTATTGTTGGTATATAATTGGAAACGAAACACAAAAACAAAATACTCTATATGTTGTATATCAATATATTTGTATTATAGAGTTGTCAACTTCTTTAATTCGTTTTTGGGAGAGACTTGTACACCCTGGCTGGAAGTCAATCCAGAGGTCTCCAACCTTCTTTTGCTTTTAGCTCCGAATTTAGTTGTATTCAACCCGCTATCCAGATAGTCTCAAAATACTCATTAACTCCGCTTATTATCAGCGCTATAAAAAGTCATGGTAGTTGAAAAAATCGTTAAATCCGCTTTGGATTGGATGGAAAACACCGATGTTTGGAACAGGAGAAATAGATGTTGGATCTTTTTAGCAGCGAATCGTTGTGCCGGGAGCATCTTTTCAGAGTGAGGTGGCCGAATGGCTACAGTTGTCCAACCTGTGGTAATGAGACCTTTTATGGGTTGAATAAACGCAATCTGTTACAGTGCAAACAATGCAAACAGCAGACGTCCCTCACAGCCGGAACGATTATGCATCGAACCCGGACCTCCCTTCAGGATTGGTTTCTGTCGATTTATCTGGTTAATGAGAACAGGATATACCTGAAGCCGCTTATTCTGTCCAAAAGACTGGATTTCCCTTATGGAGTTGCCCAACGAATCATAAAAAAGATTAAACATGCGCTGGACAGTAAGGATGAATTTCTCCTGAGCCTGATCAAAAGTTTCCCATCTGATGTAATCAATACTAACACTTCACTCTCAGACGAAAAAACAGTAGATAGCGCATCGGCGAGTGCTGAGCTAATAGAAAAAACACTATCTCTACCTGAATATACCGTTGATGAAATCTTCGATGGAGGGATGAACTATCGATTCTATAAGGGATTGAGAAATGCGGACAAACAAAAGGTATTTATCAAGATGTTGTCGCATCAAAACGAGTTACTTCTACAACTGGCAAAACTTCATCATGAATATGAATTAACCAGGGAGATGAAAATTCACAGTATTCTCAGGCCGTGTGCGATTCAAAAAATAGGAAACATCCCGATCCTGATTTATGAAGATGCTGAAACCCGACCACTGGGGTCTCTATCCCTTTCCCTCAGATCTCGTATCCGGGATTTTTTGACAGTTGCCGTTTCACTTAGTCGGTCCATTGGAGAAATCCACCAGCATAACATTATTCACAAAAACATCAATCCCGACAGTATCACCGCCAACCCGATCACAGGTGACGTCAAGTTAATCGGATTTGGATGGGCAACCCTGCTGCCACGTGAGGAACCCGGCATCTCCAGTTCACAGATTATAGAGGGAGAGCTCGGCTACATTTCACCGGAACAGACAGGTCGTATGAATCGTGTTCTTGATTTCCGCACCGATTTTTACTCTTTGGGGGTCGTCTTATATGAAATATTGACCGGCAGACTTCCTTTTCAACAGACAGATACTTTGGAACTGGTCCACGCTCTTCTGGCCAAACAACCCCCACCTCCTGCCGACATAGTTCAAACGATTCCTTCTGCAATATCTGATATCATAATGAAACTGATGTCAAAAACAGCTGAAGATCGTTATCAGAGCACCGATGGATTGATAGCAGATTTGGATGAGTGTATCCGGCAGTTGGATGCAAACGGAACCATCGATCGATTCCCCCCAGGCCGTTATGACGCTTCCGAGAAACTGCAGATCGGGCAGGGGCTATATGGCAGAAAAAACGAGTTCCGTAATCTGATATCGTCATTCGAGCAGGTCTGTCGAGGGGAGATCAGAATGGCTACAGTTTCCGGTTATGCAGGCGTCGGAAAAACATCCCTGGTCAATGAACTACAGAAACCCATTATCGAAAAGAGCGGGTATTTTATCTGGGGGAAATACGACCAACTCCAACGCACGACACCCCTGAGCGCTTTAATTTCTGCTTTTCAAAATCTGGTTCGACAACTGCTGGCCGAAGGTGATTACCGCTTGGAAAAATGGAAGGGACAGATCCTGGACGCCCTGGGCCATAATGCACAAATTATGATTGACATTATACCAGATTTGCAGCAGTTGCTGGGCCCACAGCCTTCGGCTCCCACACTCGGACCCGAGGAAAATAAAAATCGCTTCGCCTTATTGATTCGTAATTTTATCAAGGTGTTTTGTCAAAAAGAGCATCCGCTGGTGATCTTTCTGGATGATCTGCAGTGGATCGATATGGACACCCTTAATCTGATCAATCTGCTTCTTCAAAGTGATGACCTGCAGTATCTAATGCTGATCGGGGCCTTTCGGGATCATGAGGTGGATTCTGCCCATCCACTGACAACCATGCTTGAATCTCTGGAAAAGAAAGGTGCCCATGTAGATTATCTCAGCTTGAGGCCACTACAAACACAGGATGTCGCCGAATTAATGGCAGCAACTTTGGGGACTGACCTAACATCAGTCGACAGCCTGTCCAAGCTGGTTACTCGAAAGACCAGCGGAAATCCTTTCTTTGTAAACCAGTTTTTAACAGAGATTCATCAGGATGGGCATCTGTATTTTGATAAAAAGGAACGTACATGGAGGTGGGACATCGCCCGTATCGAAACCGAGGATATTACCGGGAACGTCGTTGATCTGCTGGTTAACCGGTTGATGCGATTAAACGAGAAAACCCGTAATATTCTGCGGCTGGCGGCCTGTATTGGAAACCGTTTTAACCTGGAAATGTTGAGCCTGATATCGGACGGGAATCCGACAGCGACCTTTGATGATTTACTGCCGGCCCTGCATGAAGGCTTGATCCTCACAACATCCAGTTTTCCGGACGATGTGCAGCAAAATTATTCTTCCCCCATCAGTAGCAATTCATTTAAGTTTCTGCACGACAGGGTCCAGCAAGCGGCTTACGCATTGATGGATAATACCGAGAGAGAAGTGGTCCACCTGGAAATCGGTCGAATCCTGAAAAAAAATACAGACCCCGGGAATATCGAAAAGAATATTTTTGAGATTATCAACCAGTTGAATTCAGGTTCCGATTTGATCATCAGTCAGGTGGAAAAAACTGAGCTGGTAGAGCTTAACCTGATAGCCGGGTTGAAAGCCAGGTCATCAGCTGCTTATGAACTATCCTATGACTATTTAAAACTTGCAACCGATCTCCTTGAGGAGGACTCCTGGAGTAAGAATTATGAATTTACGCTTAAACTATACTCAGAAGCAATGACCTCCGCATTCCTGAACAGACAATTTAACACTTTGGAAAGCTATTTTGAACTCATCACGCAAAATGCAAATACAGTCCTGGATCAGGTACCAGCTTACAGAAATTTAATAGAAGGTTATCTATCGCAAAACAGACTACCGGAGGCTGTTGATCGGTCTGAAAAAATTCTGGGTTTGTTTGGGCTGACGTTTCTTACTGTAAACGGAAAAGTGGACTATTCTAAATTACAGGCAGAAGTAGCCTCCTTGCTGAAAGACAAAAAAATAGACGACTTGGAAAGGCTGCCCGAGTTAAAAGATCCGGTTAGGCTGGCCATTCTGGAGATTATACTGGGAACTGCG
>JAOZRE010000388.1:4021-4275 GCA_029940215.1 bacterium
ATTATCCTGGAAGGAGGAAACTCCGTCTTCTCCCCTTTCATTTTTGCCACTTATGGGCTTTATCTCTACGGAGTTCAGGAGGATGTTAAAACCGGCCAGATGTTTAGTAAGTTAGCAATTCAGAGTGTTGAAAATATGGATTTTGCAGGTATAAAATCACGGATTATTTCGCTTTGTTCTACTTCCGTCTACCACTATACAGGACATCTGAAAGATCTTTATCATAATTTTGAATCATTCCCCCAGAACTGTCT
>JAOZRE010000073.1:0-9044 GCA_029940215.1 bacterium
ACACCTGTACAATCACAAATCCACCGGAATTACGGGCAGCAGTGGCTATCGACAAGGACTCCAATGTCAAAGCCTCTTTTTCCATGGTGATATTACCATCCAGATCAGCCGTTGTTCCCCTCAAAATTGCAACATTGACAGGTATTGTCTTGTAGGCCAGGTACTCCTTCCCATCAAACTCGATCAATTCGATCAGGTCCTCTGTGGTTTTTTCATTCATCTTTCCACCACCGTTGCGGGGATCCACAAAGGTGCCCAAACCAACAGTCGTAATGGTTCTTGGTTTCCCGGCGGCAATGTCACGGTACATGTGTGAAATAACACCCTGAGGCAGGTTGTAGGCCAGAATCTTGTTCTCCACGGCCAGTTTCTGAAGCTTGGGTGCCAGGCCCCAGTGACCGCCAATCACCCGCCCCACCAATCCGTCTCCACCAAGGTGGTTCAGGCCCCGTTCACCTCCGTCTCCCTGCCCTGCCGCATAAAGGAGCGTCAGTCCGGTTGGAGTCCCCGTTTCCCGAAATCGCTCTTTGAGGTGAATCGCAATTTCTTCCGCAAATCCAATTCCAACAAAACCACCAGTAGCGACTATATCGCCATCCTGAATCAGAGAAACAGCCTCTGCAGCAGACACAACCTTTCCTTTTTTCGCCTTTTCCGGGTTCATCCCTGTCAGGAATGGATGACCACCGATAGTTGATTTATCAATATCTGGTTTCATTGGCTTTTTCAGGATTTGATTTTTTCAGTTGGTTATCATAGCATGTCAATGCTGTATGAAATGGGAACTATCAAACTGTACGGTTGCAAAATCTATGCTAGTGTTTTTTGGATACCTCCCTCCAGCCAAGCTATTGAGACACAATAGAAATTCATTTCCGCCAGAGGCCTACGTCTCACAGCATTGAAAGCGTAATCACAGTCAAGCCTGCCCTGCATAACTCATAGGTTCAGCTCCACTCCCTGATCTAGCCTGACAAGAAACCTGTATCAAACAGGGTACAGTGTACCATCATTTGCAAAATAGCCGGTATTGATGGCTGCTGTCACATCCCCTCAGCGGAAAGTGGTGATTGACAGGAAATTGCCAGATCAGATATAGCTTGTTTCTAAAAAAACGATTCTGTAACCATTTTCTGATCTCATTTTTCCAATACTGAAGCCACCACTGACTATGATTGACGTACACGAAAAACTGACAAACGGAGATATTTCCGGGCACTGTGATCCATCATTTGAAGGGGTTCTCAAGGCGTTTATTCGAAATTTCAATGAACGCAGCGAAGTCGGAGCCAGTGTCTGTGTCCGGGTGAATGGCGAGACAAAGGTTGATCTCTGGGGCGGACTGGCTGATCCCAGGACGAAAAAACCATGGGAGAAGGATACGGTATCCATCGTGTACTCCTGCACCAAAGCAGCTACCGCTCTCTGTGCACATATCCTGATCGATCAGGGAAAGCTCGACCTCAACGCGCCGGCAACCGACTACTGGCCTGAATTCGGGAAAAATGGCAAGGAAGGCATCACGGTCCGGATGATGCTGAACCACTCCGCTGGTCTGCCCGCCTTCCGTGAGCCTATCAAGCAGGGCGGCTATACAGATTGGGATTACATGGTTCATCGGCTGGAGGAGGAGGAACCATTCTGGGAACCAGGGACTCGCAACGGATATCATATGATCAGCTTCGGCTGGACTGTGGGAGAACTGGTTCACCGCGTTTCCGGTAAATCTCTGGGTACCTTTTTCAGAGAGAATGTGGCAGAGCCCCTGAACCTGGATTTCTGGATCGGCCTCCCCGAGGAGATTGAACCCCGTGTCGCGCCGGTCCTTATGCACCGGTATAAGCAGGGAGATCCCCTCTCAGAATTTATGGAGGCACTACTCATCAAGCCTGAATCCATCTCTGCACTCTCCTTTTTGAACTCCGGGGGTTTCATGGTGAATGAGCGGGCCTATCGTGCCGCAGAAATCGGTGGTGGGGGTGGTATCGGAAATGCCCGCTCCCTTTCCGGAATGTATGCACCTTTAGCCGGGGATGGTACCTTCAGCGGTCAACAGTTACTCAGTCGAGACACCATCACCCGAATGAGTCAGGTCTCAATGGCCACCCAGCAGGACATGACCCTTCTGATCCCGACTCGATTCGCGCTGGGTTTCATGAAATCGATGGACAATCGCCACCGTCCCTTAGGGAATGAAAGCCTCATCATGGGAGAAAAGGCCTTTGGTCATGCAGGAGCCGGGGGCAGCCTTGGGTTTGCAGATCCGGAGTGCGGCCTCGCCTTTGCCTACACCATGAATCAGATGGGCGACGGCATCATGCTCAATTCCCGGGGACAGTCACTGGTGGATGCGTCCTATCAGGCCCTGGGCTACCAATCGGATATGGCCGGCGTCTGGAGCCGGTAAGACACGCCCATTCGTCAGCAATGGGCAATTAATCTGCGCTAAGTCTTAAAGTTATCTTTGCTTACCTCTTTTAGATACTCCATAAATCCCCTATACTCTCTAATAAGGGTCGGCTCAAAAATTACTTGGCATTCTGTCGGCAAAATGTCTGGTCTTTATGGGACTTTTGCGGCCAGCTTATGCCAAGTTATTTTTGTACGATCCCTAAACGAATAATTTTGACTTCTGTTTAATTTTAACAGAGCTTGACATTTTTAAAAGGGTAATGTTTACTCACCCTGAGCAGCCTGCATATTTTGATAGGCTCAGGGTTTTTCTGGCGGGTTGCGGTAATATTGTTATAATGCCAGTTGTTCAGCAGCGCATCTAATCCACAACCATTCGAGGAGAACGAGATGGAAGAACGGGTATGGCACAAGCACTATGCTGCACAGGCATCACCACACCTGGAATATGAGGAGATAACACTGCCGGAGGGATTTGACCGGACCATCAAACGATTCCCAAACAATACAGCCCTTGAGTTGATGGGCAAGAAAGTCAGCTATGCCGAACTCGACAACGCTGTTTCCCGGATGGCATCAGCTCTGCAGGACCTCGGCGTAAAAAAGGGCGACAAGGTTTCGCTGGTGCTGCCCAACATTCCCCAAGTGGTGATCGCAGCCTATGCCGCCTGGAAAGTAGGCGCTGTTGTCGTAATGAACAACCCTTTGTACACCGAACGGGAGTTGACCTACCAGCTGATTGATTCAGGGTCGACAGTGGCGATCATTATGGACGTCTTGATTCCCCGCTTCAATAATATCCGTGCGGACACCGGGCTGGAAGCCATCATCGCCTGCCACATTAAAGACTATCTTCCGTTTCCGCTCAAACAGCTTTTTCCCTTCGTGAAGAAGGAGTTGAACCGCAAAATCAGCCCGAGCGACAATGTGCTGGATATGCAGGCGCTGATCGCCGATTCGAGCCCTTATTATAAGCCTGAATATGCCGGGTTCAATGAATTGGCTGCTTTGCTCTACACAGGTGGAACCACCGGTGTCTCCAAGGGTGTGATGCATAACCACTCTTCATTGAGCATCAATGTGCAGCAGGCCACCAAGCTGCTTTTTGACCTGGAGGATGGCAGGGAGACCGTCATCGGTATCATGCCAATCTTTCATTCGGCTGGATTTACCTTCGGCATGAACCACTGTATTTTCCGAGGTTTCAACCATGTGCTGATTCCGAGACCCGATCCGGAGGGGCTGCTGAAGGCTATATTGAAGTACAAACCAGCCATTTTTGGCGGGGTTCCAACCCTTTATGTCGGGATGTTGAACCATCCCAAGCTGCCACCGAAATCAGAGCTCTCATTCATCAAGGGTTGCATTTGCGGAGCTGCGCCTCTGGCTGTTGAAACCATCAACGAATGGCATGAGAAGGTGGGGGCCCAGATGATTGAAGTGTATGGCATGACCGAGATGTCTCCCGTCTCTCACGCCAGCCCCTGGCATGGCATCTGTAAAGCCGGCAGTGTCGGCATTCCTTACCCTGACACCGATCAGAAAGTCGTTGATGTGGAAACCGGCACCAAGCTGATGCCGACCGGTGAGCCGGGTGAAATTGCCGTCAAAGGTCCCCAACAGATGGTTGGCTACTACAACAAACCGGAAGCAAACGCCGAATCCATTCGAGACGGTTGGTTCTACACAGGTGATATCGGACACCTTGATGAAGAGGGCTACCTCTTCATATCAGACCGAAAGAAGGATATGATCATCGCCGGTGGATACAACATTTATCCAAGAGAGATAGACGAGGTACTCTTTGAACACCCGAAGGTTATCGAGGCATGTGCCATTGGCATCCCGGACAAGTACAGGGGGGAGACAGTCAAGGCATTCGTCGTTGTGACACAGGGCGTCACCATGACCGAAGAGGAGGTAATCAGCTTCTGCAAGGAGAAACTGGCTGCCTACAAGGTACCAAAAACAGTTGAGTTCATGGACGACCTGCCCAAGAGCGCCATCGGCAAGATCATGCGCAAGGACCTCCGGGAGATGGAGATGAATAAAGGGAATACTTGATGGCAGATTGCAGTGAATGAATCGGCTTCCATTCCCCCTTTTGAGGAATACAATCCGTCACCCCGGCCTCCGAGCCGGGGTCCAGGTCATAATTTGACTGGATGCCGGCTCGGAGGCCGGCAAGACACTATTAGAAATCGTGTTCTTTTAAAGATCAAACTCGGGCAATGATCGAGAGCATTGCTTTAAAAGGGGCCAGAGGGGAATTTCTGAGCCCTTGCCCCCCTGTACTCAATCCACAAATAGTGATGTAACCTCGAACTTGTCCACGTCGATCAGACCCAGGTCAGTGATTTTCAGTTTCGGAATGGGGGAGAGGCTCAGAAATGAGAGGATCATGAAAGGCGCCGGATGAGTACCACCCAGAGTCTTGACCTGTTGCTTCAGGTTTTTCAGGTCAGCTGCGGTATCTTCGAAGGTGCCGGTTGAGAGCAGTCCACCGATGGGCAGTGGCATCTCACTAACCACCTGCCCCTTGTCCATGACCACATATCCCCCCTTAATCCTCCGTAGCTCTTGAAAAACGCTGTATATGTCGTCATCATTGGTTCCCACAATGATGATATTGTGGGAGTCGTGCGCCACAGTTGAGCCAATCGCCCCTTTTTTCAAGCCAAAGCCGCGCACAAAGCCCTTACCGATCTGCCCTGTGGCTTTGTGTCGTTCGATGACCACAATCTTCAGGATATCGTTGTCGATGTCAGATTCGACAAAACCATTCTTAACCAATGGTGTGGTGACATATTCACCCGTCACAATCTGGTTGGGCAGGATATCGATCACACGGATCCGGTTCCCCTCAACCGGTATTTTCAACTGTTCCGGAGAGAGTTCATCGGGGTCCATGGCGCTTCTAACCGTTGGGGGCGGAGATTTTGGGAAGTCAATCAACTTCCCGTTTTCAAATACTGGAATCCCTTTTTTATAGACCGTCTCAATAGTCACCGCCTTGTGATCAGACATCAGCACAAAGTCAGCCCAGTACCGCGGCTTGATGGCGCCCACATTTTTAAGATTGTAGTGGTTGGCGGTGTTGATACTGGCAATCTGGTAGGCAATGATCGGATCCATACCCAACGAGATCGCCTTGCGAATGGAATAGTCAATGTGGCCCTCGTCCAGCAGATCGTCCGGGTGTTTGTCGTCAGTGGCGAACGAAAAATGCCATGCGTTTTCCTTCGTTACAATGCCAATCAGCTCTTCCAGGTTACGTTCAGATGTCCCTTCCCGAATCAGAATATGCATCCCTTTACGCAGTTTTTCCCTGGCTTCTTCAGCAGTTGTTGATTCATGATCGCTTTCAATGTTGGAAAAGATATAGGCATTCAACTCTTTTCCCGTCACACCAGGGGCGTGTCCATCCACCTTCTTCCACTTCGCTGCGGCAATCCGCTGATGCACCTCTTCATCGCCGTGGATCACTGCCGGAAAATTCATCATCTCACCAATCCCGGCCACCCGCTCCTCCTCGATCATGTAAGCCAATTCCCGATGGGTGATGGATGATCCCGATGTCTCCAGTGGTGTTGCTGGCACACACGAGGGGAGCATCACGAAAACATCCAGGAGAAGCTGGTTGATACTGTGCAGGACGTAGCGGATACCATCCAGACCCAGCACATTGGCGATTTCATGGGGATCAATCACCACAGCAGTCGCACCCCTCTGCAGCACAGCCCTGGCGAATTCCGGCAGGGTCAGCATGGTACTCTCAAAATGAATATGGCCGTCAATAAATCCCGGGGCCATAAACAGACCCTCGGCATCCACCACCGTGCCTGCTTCATAGTCCCCAAACCCGATAAACCGCCCGTCGTAAATGGCGACATTTTCCTGGTAAATTTCACCTGACAGCACATTGATCACCTGCGCATTTTTGATCAGCAGATCGGCCTTGATCTCACCCCTGGCCGCAGCCAGCTTCAATAAAAATTCCCTCATAAAACTCCTCCTGATTAGAATAGACGATAGGAAATCATAAGAAATCGCCGTTCCGGTGTCAAGCTTCATTCCCGTTCAAACACTGACATCAGCACAATCCCCTGTTCACTCTGGACATACTGTTAACCGGGTGGTAAAAAGTCAGATGCATTGACAATTGACAATTAAACCGAGAAACCGAACAAAGGGAAAAATATGGCCATACTGGAACTGGACAGGGATGGCACTGTTGCCATCATTAAGATGAACAACGGGGCAAACAAACAGGATGTTGGTTTTGCACTAACATTGAACGGACTGCTGGAAGAGGTTCAACAGGATGAGAGTGCGCATGCGCTGGTGCTTGCTTCCACGGACGAGAAAAACTGGTCCCAGGGAATCCTTGTTGAATGGATGTTCAAAGAGCAGGAGGAGGGTGACGGAAAAGATGTCATCACCTTTTTCGAGCAACTGGACCAGATATACAGCAAACTTATGCTGATGCCGATGCCGACCATAGCCGCCATCAACGGGCATGCCTTCGGTGCCGGGGCGTTTCTGGCGACTGCCTGCGATTATCGGTTCATGAACGCCCAAAAGGGCTTTTTCTGTTTTCCGGAAATCGACCTGAAAATGGACTTTCTACCGGGTGTGTTCAGCATGATGCAACACAAACTGCCGGACTATAAACTACCTGACCTGCTCTACACAGGAAAAAGAGCTGCTGCAGCAGAACTGGAGCGGTTTTTTATCGTGGAAAAAGCATGTGACGGCCTGGAAGATACTTTCAATACTGCGATGGCCTTTGCCGCCAGCTTCAACAAGGACAGGGATCTGATTGCCAGTTACAAACGGCAGATCAACGGCGCCGCAGCGGAAAAGATGGTTAAACTGGACCTGGAACACTTCAGCAGTTAAGGGTCAGCTCAAAAAAAACCCCCGTGTCAACCTCCGAGGATCAGCCGCTGGGGGTCAACTACCTCTCGTAGAATCCGCAACTCTTCGGAAGAGGGGACCTGAACCTCAACAGCCTTTGTTGTGTCTACATCAAATGACATCTGGTCCAGGATCTGTTCGGGTAAGTATCCGGGATAGGTGCCGAGGAGAATCATCTCCCTGGAGACCTCATCAAATCCCATAATAGCCTTGTCTGTGATCACCACTTCCGGTCCGCCACCTGAAAGGCCTGCCTTTTTTCTGGAATCGTAGCCGGTCAACCAGCCGGGGCTGGAAAGGTAGTCCAGTTTTTCGACAAATTTCCGTTTTTCGTGCTGCATGAAGATGATGGTTCGATTCACGAAGGAAGCCACGTCCGGTGCTCCTCCATTACCTGAAAATCGGATATCGGGAGAGTGATAATCCCCGATCACAGTCGAGTTGAGGTTCCCGTATCTGTCGATCTGGGCCGCTCCCATGACCCCCACCACATGCGGTCCGGTAAAGGGGTTCTGCATAATGGCAAAAGAGTCAGCCAGGCTGCCGTTGACAGTGGTTCGATGCATCACCCTTGGATCCCCGACCGCCAGGGGGAGCTCTTCCAGTTCCGAGTCGATGCCGCCGGTTTCAAAAAACACGATGCTGCCCGGGGCACTGATATGCTTGGCCGCCATGGCTGCCAGCAGTGAGATTCCAGTTCCGCAGAAGACGATATCTCCGTTTTTAATATAGCGGGTCGCCGTAATGGCCATCAGCTCCCGCAGTGTGTAGTCCGTCATGCTTTACCTTTTCTGCTTGAACACCTTTTGTTTACAGGGCTGTCAAATGCTAAACCTCTCTATTCAACCCTGTTGCATAGCCACTGGCTGGATTGGCCTGTATGCGCTTAAAATTCTCCTCGCCTATCAACTCGATAAAGGCAGCATGGTCTCTGATGCTGTAGATATATTCGTCAAGGTAGGTTTTATATGCTTCATCATCTTTCGCCAGTTGCTCGTGCCGGGTCAGGAACTGAGGATCGTAGTCGTAGTAATTAAAACAGGCTGTAGGGAAGGCCCCTTTGGGGGCGTGCACCACAGCATCCACGCAGAAATGGGGCAGGCTGTTCAAGTCGGGAGTATCCCGCATGTGGTCCTTACTGATGATCTCCTCACAGGTAACGATCAGATGTTTGGAGGCCTTGGCCTGTTCAATATCAGCGTATGCCAAGCCTTCTATCCGCACCGTTCCCTGTTCATCCGCCTTCTGTGCATGTATGAATGTGACATCCGGGTTAATGGCGGGAACAGCCACTAGCTTCTCTGTATCACACCAGCCCTCAAAGGGGTTATCAATCACCGCCAGCTTCAGGGGAGGCAACTTTTCATCCGATCGACGCATGGATTCCGAAAATCCCCACTTGTTGATGATGTCGGTTTCAAAGGTCGACTTCAGCGGCAGAAACGGTAGGCCCATGGCCCCGGCCATAAACCTGAGCGTCATCTGATAATTTGAGTAGTCCTCAACCAGCAACTCATCAGCCTGAACCGCCTTTCTGAACCGAACACCCGTTGAGGCAAACCGTCCGTTTCCTGCATAGGCCAGCTCGATCCGGGAAACACAACCGGCACCGATCAGATCATCGATACTCTGGCCTGCTGAGTGAACACAGAGGTGAAGATCTCTTTTTTTCTGCCGGATTACTTCGTAAACGGCAGCCATGGGTGCCCGGT
>JAOZRE010000073.1:9054-15694 GCA_029940215.1 bacterium
ACACATACCTGCTGACAGCCTCCTGCAGACTAAGGATTTTGTGATGACTTATTTTCATTGATTTGAACCGTGATCTGTTCATTTAACCTGGTTTTAAACCTGTAACCATAATATTCGACGTCAACCAAAGATACTACTGCCAAAGAAACTGAAACACAATCCCTAAACGGCTCTATTCATCACGTTGGTTCATTTTAGACGGGATCATCTCATTTTAACATACCGCTGGATTATTTGATTCTCAACGTGTCCCTGTTTTGCTAGAATATCTCAAGAACGGATCAGTTTTTCCCAGTATTTATCATCAACGGTTTTTATTGGAGGTATCATGAATAGGATTCTCAGGACAACGGGAGCCTTAATCGCATCACTGTTTTTCAGTGCAGCGGCTTTTTCGGCTGAGATGCCGGGGGCTGATCCTGCTCAGCTGTGGAATTATATCACCAAGGTCTCCCCATATACCAGCTGGTCTTACTGGCCGGATCACCAGGGAATGCAAAGAGGAAGAGCCCCACATGGTCCAAAGCATAAGGTGTTCGTGAATGATATCGCTTTGATGAGTAACAAAGTCCCCCTTCCCAATGGGTCCATCCAGGTCAAGGAAAGCTATAGTAGAAGTGGACGCATGATGGCCATTACGGTGATGTACAAGGTGAAAGGCTATAATCCGGCTGATGGCGACTGGTTTTGGGCCAAATATACCAAAAAAGGCCTTGCTCGACCTTCCGGAAAGCCACGGGGCTGTATTGGGTGTCATGGCACCAGAGAACGAAACGACTTTGTTCTGGTGCATGACTTTTAAGAACGGATGCTCTATTTGAAGAGTACGCCGAATTTATACTCGGCCGGTACTCTTCAGAAAAATGGTGAAGATGGTTCCTACTCCCTCCTGCGACTTGACTGAGATACTACCGTTGTTCTCCTCGATGGCATGTTTGACGGCGTCAAGGCCAACACCACGCCCGGACACGCTGCTGACCTCTTCTGCCGTCGAAAAACCCGAGGCAAAAATCAAATCCAGTGCTTCATCCAACTCAATTTCAGATGCATCTTGAATGACACCCTTGTCAATAGCACTTTGGATTAGCGATGAGGGATTGATTCCTTTTCCATCGTCTTTTATCACAACCTCCAAACCGGACGGCCAGTTGCTGACGATGATGCTGATATTGCCCTTGGGCTCTTTTCCCATCTCCTCTCTGATAAAGTCCTCTTCTATTCCGTGACTGATTGCGTTTCTCAACAGGTGCGTTAAAGCCAGACTGAGCGTTTCAGCCTTCCGTTTGCTGATTCGTCCCTCCTCTCCGGAGATGTCAAATGCGACCTCCTTCCCCAGATTACTGGCAGTGGCATTGATGATACCTCCTGCCTTGCGTTCAATAAATTCGAGCAGGAGCTTGTTGTTCCAAGTCTCCACGAACGATTCTAGGTCCGGATGACGGTTGATCAGCGTTTCAACTTCTTCCCTGGTAACTGTGATCAAGTCGCTCTGGTCCCTTTCACCATAAAACCTTAAATAGACAGATTTCGCCTCGTCCATCCCAACAGTAATCGCATCCAGCATGGATCTCACCAACCTTAATTCAGGGGCATCTCCGCGATCGGTCAGATGGTTGATCTGGTCTTCGAATTCATGAGCCTTGGCAACCAGATCATAAAGTTGAAAAATTGAGGCCGCGCCCTTGATCGTGTGAAGCACCCGCTGAATCTGCACAATTTCCGATTTCTCCAAATGGATACCGGCTCTGGCTAACAACTGCTGACCCGATTTCACCAACTGCAGGCTCTCTTCATAAAATTCGAGGAAACCATCAGGATTTTTGACGATTTCAAGGATCATTTCATTATCTTTTTGTTCCAGGGCCCTTGCAGCTTCCGACTGTCTCAATGCGGTGATATTTTTACCGACGACCAGAATTTTTTCCAACTGCCCTGCCTGGTCATCAACTATAGGATGAAACTTCAGTTGGATGATCTGGCCATCCACATCCAATTCATTCGGAGCGATAGCCATCAATTCGTCAAAGCTCATGGTTGGGCTGTCGGAAAACACCATTTCCAACACCGATGAGATCTCTTTTCCGGAGGGTTTAAAAATGATTTCGTCAATCGACCTGTTTTCGATGGGACCGAACAGTGTTTCCGTTTCTTGAGAATAGTTAGCTGAGGCGCTGCCATCCTTCTCAATGATGAAAAGCAGGGACGGCATGCTTTTTAATATATCATTGATAAAATCATGGATTTTGATGCGGCTGTCTTCAAAACTGTTGGCGAGACTGACAACTTCACTGGTTCCCCCCGATTCGATCCGACTATCGTAATCGCCCTCGCCAAAGCGGATCGCCTTGCCACTCAGGCTTGACAACAAGGTGGTCAGCCTCCTGGAGACAAGATAGACGGTTATCAGGATAATGCCAATAATGACGGCACCGATGGTGATCAAGCGCCGGGTCAGGAAAGCGATGGATGATTTTGGCTTGGTCAGGTCAGCACGGGTTGTGATGGCAGCCAACGGTTGACCGGGCTTGGCCAGTGTATGGCAGCTGGTACAAACAGCACCGGCAATAATGGGGGTCGTTATCTGAAGATAGGGTCGACCCTTGATTTCAATATTCCCTCTAAATTGCTTTCCCGTCGCGATAACAACCGCTTCGATCTCGCTGGGCAGGGGATAGCGGTCCGGATATTTTTTCAGAACATCCTGCAGTTTTTCGTGTCGAACAACCGGAGACGGAATGATGGTCACGCCAATATCAAATTGAGAGGGTATCGCTGTAATTTTCATTAGTTGCTGATGGTATTTTTTCATCAACTCTGCGGCCCTGTTTTCCTTCAGGACAGTAAACTCCCCTTTCTGATTGACAGCCTTTATGGCAGATTCGACCTTGCCCAGACGCCAGCTACGACTTTCATCCAGGCGCCCCAGAACATTTCTATCACCACGCAAACTATCCAGCAGACGATAAAAACCCATAATTTCCCGGGGATCATTTATCATCAATGTTCGGAGAGTGAGCTCTATGTCCTTGGCAACCTCCACGAGAGAACGATTCACCTCCCTCAGTGTAATCCTGTCTGTATTTGAATTCACCAGATTCGTCAGCAGGGAAAACAGTACAATAGTTGTTATGGTGATGGGCAGAAGAATAAACCACAGGGTTGAAACCCTTTTTTTTGTTTTCATGGGGTCCGCATTACTCATTGTACCTGGGATGGTAGTCAAAAACTGGATAGTTGGACAAAATTCACCAGATTCAGCTAACGATGTTAGTCCAACAAAGCCCTTAAGATGCTCCTTAAAAGGATAAAGTAATGGTCAGGAGCGGTCAATTATAATATTGAAGCAATCCAATATGATGATGAATTTGTTTTAGACAGGAGCTAGACGTCGAAGGTGTGGATAATTTGATAAAGAGAGAGTTGGATATCGGATACTGTTCATATTCCGGAATCTCTCTCATCGTATCTCCTTGTTGTAATCCATTACAGTTGCTTTAAGCCCTTGAAAAGCTGTCAGGGACACCATTTAAAACCTGAAGTAACTATTCACTACTTTTTTCGCGAGAACTGGAACCTGTGTGTGATTGAACGGGTTGGGAGTGGTTAAACCCGGCCAGGAGGCCGGGTCAACGACCGTCCTCGGAAGACGGCCAAGGATGGCCGTCAAGAATGAGTTTAATTACATTCAGGTTTCAGTTCCTTTAGCTGAACTGAATAATTACGTTGGTTTTTCATTGAAATAATTACATTTATCAGCTAGCAAGAGGGACGAACCCAGGCTGCAATTTTGCGGATATCATCAGGAGTTGTTTTACAGCATCCGCCAATCACTTGAGCACCCTTTTTATGCCAACGCAGGGATCTTTCTCCGTATGACACATCTGAAGAATCGCTATACCAGGTCTTTTCCGCAGCATCGTAGCGGTCACCACTATTTGGGTAAACGATAACGGGTTTGTTGGTTTCCTTTCGAATCCTTTCAATCAGGGATTCTATATACTCCGGAGCCGTACAGTTAATGCCGATAGCAGCCACCTGTTCATGATTGTCTAACCAACGGGCGCAATCTTCAATACGCTCACCATTATTTATGTGTTCACCATCTCTAGCACTGAAACTAATCCATGCATAAACACCAGGCATTTCTTCCAGTAATCGCACCACCGCTTTTGCTTCCAGTAAACAGGGAATGGTTTCACAGGCAAGAATATCCGGCCCAGCAGCAATGAGCGTTTCCAGGCGCTTTTTGTGAAACCGCATTAAGGCTTCTTCATCAAGGTCGTAGTCGCCTCGATATTCTGAACCATCTGCCAGGTATGCGCCATAGGGTCCCACCGAAGCTGCTACAAGAGGACGTGGACGATTAACCCTGTTTTCGACTTTTTCCCAGAACCTATCCCTTACCTCCAGGGCCAGGCTAATGGAAGATGCAATCAGCCTGCTCGCTTCCACTTCACTTAGTCCTCGTTTCATAAATCCTTCATAGGTTGCCTGGTAACTGGCCGTAATGACACAATCGGCCCCAGCATAAAAGTAGTCCTCATGCACGGCTGCTACTTCTCCGGGATTTTCCATCAGAATCTTAGCAGACCACAGCGGATCATTTAAATCGCACCCTCTTCGCTCCAGCTCGGTGGAAAATGCACCATCCAGGATTAAAACGGGTTGTTTTTGTAAAATGTTATCAATTGGATTCATGTCTCTACTCCTTAACCGATTCTGGTAATTCATCTTCAATGAGATTGATTCGGTTTATAGAAAGGCATCCGGGCACACCTGTTTCAGCAAATTCAACCCATTTTTATAAAATACTTTTTCATAGAAATCATCAGAAAGGTTGAATGCCAGAAGTTGCTCAATTTCGCTTTCTCTGGGAAGGATGACATTCGGAAAGTCTGAACCATAGAGGATTCTATCTTTATGGTTTTCGAGGGTCTCTCTTCCCAAGTTAAAGCTGAATGGTAGATCGGGCCAGAAGGTAAAAGCGGTATCCAGATAAATATTCGGATGATCATCCAGAAGTGTCATAAACTGGCTGAATTCGTAGCAGCCCATATGGGGTATATTCACAGGCAGGTTTGGAAATCGATCCAATAATTTTCGAATATGAGCAAACCCAACGAATTCATTTCCTGAAGGTCCATTGCCGATGTGAAGAAGTAGCCGTTTGCCTCTATCGATGATCAATTCATATAGAGGGTAAAGTCTCTCGTCATTGGGGTAAAACTTCTGAACTTCAAAATGCATCTTTACTCCCACTACGCGTGGATGAGCCAGCATCCGTTCCGTATATTCCAGCGCTCGTTCATCATCCGGATGATACGGGGTAAAGCAGAACAGATCAGAGAACTCCTCAAGCACCTGAATATTCCACTCATTCATCGGTTCGGCAATGCCTTTTTTATGCGCATAATTTGAATATACAATGGGACTCACATCTTGTTTATTCAGATAGTTAATACATTCCTTATAGTACATTTTATAACGCACTTCCACTTGAGACATGGCTTCGAAGAACTTCCAGATAGCATCGAAACCCTTATCAGGAAAAAGATGTACATGGAAATCCACTAGGGACTCTGGCAATTGCTTCATAAAAAATTTTCCTTCGACTTAATAATCAACCGTCAGAATTCGGTTGTTAAATGTTCAAGCTCATTTATTATAAGGCCCCCACACAACCTCAGCGATGGCTCCTTATAAGGTTGCCTTAATTCGAAACGGTATCATTTCCTAAAAGTGAAGACTGTTATATCTGCAATTCTCCTTTGATATGATCGATTCCCAATCTGTCTATAAATGCAGCGACACGTTCTTTTTCCTGTTTATTTTCTTTGTAGAAAGTGAGAAACCGTTCCATGGTTGTCAGAACCAACTCCAGAGGGGAATCAACCAGTAGATCATCGCCACAGCGAACACTGCTGCCGGCTTTTCCACCTATCACAAGGGTCCATCCATCGGGAGTTCCCACCAGACCGATATCCTGGATATATGAATTGCCACAACAACGGGAGCAACCTGAAAGGCCAATTTTTAAATGGGTGGGTATTTGGACCGAATCACATAAAACCTCCTCAACCTGCATTGCCATGGTTTGCGTATTCTGCAATCCATGTTTGCAGTCCCCGTGTCCACGGCAGGCAATGATACTCTGCGGCGTGCGGCTTCCTACCCCATTCAGCATATCAACTATTTCATCAACTGAATCAGCCGGAATCCCTTCAATGGTGACCCGCTGGCCCGTAGTCGCTCGAATCCCAGGCAGGTTGAACTTTCGGATGACTGCAACAATTGTTTCCAAACCATCCACATCGAGTTTGCCAAGGGGCATCCGCGGTGTGATTGAAAAAGTCCCGTCGGGCCGCTTGTTTACACCGCCAAATTGCTTCTCTAGCATACTACCTCTTGTTCTGATTCCAATATTGAGTCCACTCTGAAAACCCTGCAATCGCCTTACTTCGTCATTCCAGCGAAGGCGGGAATCTAGTTAAAACAAATACATCGTCACCCTCGCCTTCGCGGGGGTGACGATTTTTTGGCTTTTCGGAGTGGACTCAATATTTTTGTTAAAATTTCGATCACGTGTGGAAATATCTCAAGTCAATCCCTGAGTGTCCAGACAAATTGGATCACTATCAGG
>JAOZRE010000389.1 GCA_029940215.1 bacterium
CTAGTACTGGCTTTTTTATTCAGCAATCTGCAAGCAGCGGAGTCATCCTCTAATCGAGTGGACAAGATTGGCCTGCTTGGAATTTCAAGTGGTGCTCATATCCCCACCCTGGTAACTCACCCCCTGACTGCCGGGTATTATTTCAAGGACAACATCCTCCTTGGTTTTGAGTACGGTACGGCGAGCTTCAGCGAGACAGACGAGGACGATAAATTTGAGCTGGATTATATCAATACAGGAGTTTACATGAGGTATTTCCTCGGGAATTCATTGAACGTGCTTGGGGCCCTTCACCAGAGGTCCTGGAAGGCAAAAGCAACCATGCATGAGACTTTCCAAGAGTGTGTGCTGGGTACTTGCTTACCTGCGGTATCCGGAGACATCACCGGAACTGTAACAGGCTCTGCACTGGTGGCGACGGTGGGCATTGCAAATCACTGGATGATGGACTACGGTCTGACCGTTGGTTTTGACTGGCTGGTGCTGTCGTACCCTCTGTCTACCACTGTTTCTGGAGTTTCCGTCGGAACAATGGGTGTGAGCCTGCCTGTTTCTGTAGCCGACTCAAGGGCAAAAGAGATGGGAGACATGATCAATAAGATATCCTCTCTTCCAGGAGCTTTGGTGCTAACGCTCGGGTGGTCGTTTTAGGGACGACTGTATAGGGGGGAACCTGTAAATGGAAACTGCCATACAAAAGCTTTTCTCAAGACTGCCTTTGCTTGCTTCAGGGGTTTTGCTGGTGCTGTACGTGGGTTTAGGGTCATCGTCTGTATATGGAGAGAATGAAATTCAGACAGTTCCGGGAGGGGCGACGATACAAACCCTCATGTCAAACCTTGAATCGGTATCGACCCGACAGAATATAATGGGGATGCTGGAATCTGCCGATAGCGGGGATTCAAACGTTGGAGTCAACTATACCTATTCCGACCATGTGAGGATTTACCGGATACCCCTTTCTGTTACCCTCGACGATGGTTTTTCGTTCGGTTCAACCGTCCCCTATGTGTATAAGCGGAAAACGGGCTATTTTGAGGACGATGAGATCGAAAGGGAAGGTCTGGGAGATATCTCCCTTTATATCACGCATGTAGGACTCCGGCCGCGGCTCCGGATTTCCACCACGTTCACCATAAAAATACCCACCGGATTCTACAAAAGGTTTGAAAGCAAACGGGAGACGGTCCCCCTGGGAACGGGTTCTTACGATTATATCGTCGGTGGCGCCCTGATCTTCAAACCGGAAATATCTGAAGAGATCCGCTTCACAATGTCCTCCGGTTACCGGATAAACGGAAAGAGTACACATGAGGTGGAGGCTGATCTCGGCGGAGTTGTCGCAACGTATCAATTTAAGGAACAAAAGGGAAATGTCCTTAATCTCTCATTTGGATTCGTTTACTTTTCCAGCTTCGAAAACCTGCTGTTCTACGGTGACCTGGCCTACACCAATATCGAACGGAGCAAAATCAGCTACAGCGATCCGCTGAATATCGTCAGCATCAACACCACCAATAGCGACAGCCTCTCTACCATCGATCTCACCCTGGGTTTCAAATATGCCTTCTCTGACAGCTCTGCTTTTCGCCTGGGAGTTACCCTGCCAACCTGGACGGCCTATGACTCAGATGTCGATGAAAAACAGGAGAGACAAATGGTTGCCGATATTGGTTTTGATGTCCTTTTCTGATGGTGTTGTGTTAAAATATTCTATCGAGCAGAAGTGCGCGATCAGGGTGTTTGGCTACGTGTTTGAGTTGCACTGAACCTTCTAATTTTCAGTAGGATTTCAATGGAGCAGGGTGCTATATGAAAAATCTTGAGATATTAAAGAAGCAGGTGCAGTTTAATTGTGATCGGGTGGATGCCGAGAACGCGCAAACTTTCGGGCTATGTATTTATCTTCTGAGAATGTGGGACTACTATCGGTGGTGGC
This sequence comes from bacterium, assembly GCA_029940215.1. GTDB lineage: Bacteria > SAR324 > SAR324 > XYD2-FULL-50-16 > XYD2-FULL-50-16 > JAHJRI01. The sequence continues at coordinate 1,940 of JAOZRE010000389.1, forward strand.
ACGGGCTGGATCTGTCAGCCCAGGTGCCGAACGAGGAGATTCTGCCCTGGATAGGTGATGTTGAGGAGTATTGGGAAGGTATTGAAGGGTGTTCGTTCGGGGATATTCAAGTGAATGGACAGTCATTTGCGCCTTTTCAAAATAAGGAGATAAATGATGCCCTGGGGCAGTCAGATCTTATATACAGTGGGGGGCTGAGCTATGGCGGGATACCGATGTTTTTTCTGGCAAAATTGGACAGGATTGAAGAGGCCAGGGGGTTTAAGGTTGTCATCGCCGGTGATGAACTCGCAAGGGGGCTATACGGTTTTCCAGCTATGTTGCAGGATCAGACCATTTTTATTCGCAGGGAAGCGCTGCGGAATTTCATTTGGTCACGGTATGACGAATGGCAGTTTAGTAAGCGCGATAATCCAATGGGTCGGGCAGTGGCGTTTTATGATTTCAGTGAGGATCCTGCTATGTCGCTGGACCGGATGGTGGACAGGGAATTGAATACCCTGATTCTTCACGAGGTGGGTGAGTGCCTGTTGAAAAACGATCTTGGAGATACATGGGGAGAAATGCTGATCGACTTTGCTCATTCCAGAACCGAGATCATCGCTCGTGCCGTTAAAGACCTGGCTGCGGACTGTTTGACAACGCTTCCTTCTCTAATTGAAGGCAATAGTGCCTCTTCCATTCATTTTTATTTCTCAAATTTCTCGGACATGAGAAAAGAATTGTATCCGGAATTGCTGGAGGCTTATAAGGCGTGGGTTCTCTCTGCGGATATTTCCCTGCTTCACAAAGCAACTGAAAATGGCAGCGGGAAATGGCGGAAAATTGGGGAGGAAATACTTGACCTGTATAAGGAAAGTGGTAAATCAGCTGGAGAACTGATCAACAAACTGGTGCAGTAGATCACTGTTAAGCCGAGGTTCTATATCCCCAGTTAAATAAAGGCGACGGGCATGATTAACTGGAGGGGCTTGTTGTCTCTGTTACTCTGTCAGAATTTTTATGGCCGATTCATTGTCGGGAGCGATGATCAGGAGTTTGTCCAACTTTGAAAGGTTGAGTACTTCTCTGTTTCTCTGGTTCAGACCAGTTAGAGCGAATTTCTTATCAAAGCGTTTTAAGGACTTGAAAATAGAAACAAGGATTCCGATCCCAGATGAGTCAATATATTCAACACCTTCCAGGTTGCAGATGAGCCCTGAAAATTTCTGTTCTTCGAGATAGGGTTTGATCAGAGTTCTTAACTCGGTTGCTTCGTCTAATACAAGGTTCCCATCGAAGGATAGAATCCCGATTCCTTCACTGACGCTCTCTTTTATTCTCATATTTTTTCAGGCATTGTAGCGGAGATTGGGTTTGAAACCCCTGGAGATATTTCATTCCCGTGAATTTTTTTCTTTATATGGTTATCATTCAGGATAGGGAAAAGTCTATCAGTTTAAATCAAGATTATCAATAAAAAATCTAGGTGAAATGACTCGCGATTTCTTGTTCCAGCACCTTAATTCGCTTTTCAAGTTTTAACTTGGAAGATGACAGTTTTTCAGTGAGGTCAGCCAGGTTTGCATACAACAATGAGTTTTCAATGGAAATGGTAACCTGAGAGATCAGGAGTGTAATCAGATCGATCTGTTTGGGGAGAAAAGCGTTGATGGTTGAACTGTTTTCCAGATAGACAACCCCGGTGAGTTTATCATGACTCAGAACAGGTATACATAAGATGGATTTAGGTTTTGCACTTTGTATGTACTCGTTATAGGCAAACATCCCATCCTTGCAGGCATCATCGAGTGAAATCTGCTGCCTTGTCCGAATGACATAGTAAATGACGCTCTGAGCGATATCAGAGAACTGGTTGAGAGGTGTTGATTTTAAAACGATTTGTGGGTCTCTGTTTTTGAACCCTTCAGCGATAATATTCAGCTGTCCTTCCACTTCGAGTAGAAAATAACTTTTTTCGGCGTATGTCTGCTCCAGCAGCAGGTCCAGTAATTTTTCCACAACCTTTTCTGTGACAATTTCCTTTGAAATGGTTTGTGACGCCTTAATAATAGATTCCGGGCTGAACACCTTTTTTAGTGGCTTTGCGTTTTCTGCGGCCGTACTGTCATCAAAGCGGCGCCTCTTCTTCAACAGTTCAGGATAGGTATCTTCGAGATGCTGGAGCTTCATGGTAGCGCCCCATCGAATATAGGCCAGGCATGCTTCTCTCAGATAGGCTGTGGCAATGGTGCTTTTATTTCTCAGCAGGTAGTATCGGGCGGTTAGTTCGTTTGCCAGTGCTTCATTCTGTGTGAAGCCATTTTCTTGTGCCG
>JAOZRE010000390.1 GCA_029940215.1 bacterium
TCCGTCTAATTCTCCATCTTCTCCTTTTACGAAAACATTATCCTTTAATGATTAAGGGAATTAAAGTCGAATGGTTTTGCCGGTCAGATAGAATTTATGGCGCTGATTTGGACGTTTTCCTGCTTGAGTAATGACTTTTCGATATCACCGGTGGTAGAAACAGGCAAAGTCTCTACAAATACTATATTTCTCGGGTATTTGAATTTTGCCACTTTACCTTTAAGGAACTCATATACTTCATTTTTAGTAACCCTTTTTCCAGGGTAACTGACGATGAATGCCATTCCAGTTTCCTGTCCATAATCATCCGAAACACCTACGATAGCGACATTTTTGATTTTTGGATGATCACCCATCACTTTTTCGACTTCCACGGGATATACGTCCTTTCCATTATTTCTATACATGTCTTTTAATCGATCTATCATGAAAAAGTAACCGTCTTTATCAACGTAACCCAGGATGCCGGTGTGTAGCACATTATCAATTAAAGGTTCGGTTTTTTTTTCGGCCCTATTCCAGTAACCACTCATTATTGTTGGTCCTTTCGTTACAATTTCACCGATTTCACCGGCCGGTAGTCTATTTCCGTCCTCGTCTTCAATCCAGGAATCATTGAAATAACCCGGCAGACCGATTGACCCTCTTTTTATCTTTAAATTATCCACCGGCATAAACATCATAGCTGAATTTTCTACCTGGCCAAATCCCGTTTGAATGTGCAGACCCAACTCCAAAGATTTCTTCAGCAACCAGAACGACGGCTTTTCTCCACCGCCGAGGAGTATTCTGGCATTGCTGAAATCTGTCTTTTCCACTTCACTTGTTTTGAAAATTTGGTGCCACATGCTGTTGAGTGCCAAGACAATGGTAGCTTCATACTGTTCAATATCCTTAATGAACCTGTCAGGATGGAAAGCTCTTCTTAGGACAAATGCTGCGCCATTGCACAGAACCGGTGTCGCGATAATGAAAAGCCCTCCGGATTCGCATAAAGGTATTTGGGAAAGTACAATATCTTCTGCTCGCAGAACACAATAAATTTTAATCTGAAAAAATTTATAAAAGGTCTGATTATGAGATAAAACGACCGCCTTTGGTACACCTACGGTATCTGCCGTATATAGGAATGCAAGCGGATCATCCATCTCAATTTTGTATTCGGGACATGGTTCCTCGCAGGGATAACGGCTGATTTCCCTCTGAAATTCCAGTGCCCAGGACGGGCAAGAAACATGCTTTTCAAAATTATCGGACACCCAAAAATATTTATCGCTTTCCACTTGTATCGAAGATATTATTGGTTCGATATTTTCTCTGTTCCTATCACTAAATATCAGCAGACGGGCACCGCAACCAGTAAGTTGACGCTGGAGTTCACAGGCGACCAAGCGGTAATTTAAAGGTACAAAAATAAGACCGAGTTTGGCTGCAGCTAAATAAATAGACAGAATTTCGGGACAATTGAAAAGGTCAACCGCAATACGATCCCCTTTTTTCAGGCCAATGGCGCTAAAAAAGTTCGCTACTCGGTTGGTTTCATTATTTAGTTCTCTATAGGTTATCGCTTGATCTTCAAAAAAAATAGCCGTTTTATGCGGTGATATTTCTGTTCGCTTACTGATTATTTTACCAATGTTCCAAAACATTTTTACCTGGATAAAAAACAAATGCCGATGTACTTGCTCGGGTATGAAGTCGAGCTTTCTGCAAAAAGCTAAACGTTTCCATAAAAAACTTACTACAAATAATATGCCAATCATTTAATTGAACGTGCTCCGATCAGAGCCCTGCCGATTGTGTCAAAATCAGTGCTAAAATATTCCCAGAAAAATAGCCTCCCCCGCCGCAAGCGGCGGCGTAATTAAACCAGGCTTCGCATAAAAAATACCATGTCCCCTAACAACATGATGATATGTTATGTTGCGTAGGTCGGGTCAAATGCCAATTTCGGTCAATATGACTGAAGAGAACTTTAATACAGCCACTTTTACCGAAACGAATAACGACACCCCTTAATCTTCTGAACTCGACAGTTTAAAGTCCTCTGATAAACTTACCAAACAATTAACACTCTAGTGTCATTGCGAGCGAAACGAAGCAATCTCCTGTAAACTCTTGCAGATTGCCGCGTCACTCGTACCTAGTAATGATAGGAGAACTCTAGACTCCAAAGTTCTTAGCAATTCGGATTTTATAAGACTGTTTTTTCCATAACAAATAATCCCCGACATTAGAGAAAAAAATCAATAGTAGCTGGCATATATTTTGAAGAAAACAGCATTTTCTATTGCTTGTATTAATTATCGTAACAGACTTTGAATGGCCTTTTGAGATGGAGACAGAAAATGACCAACGAGACGTTGATTACCCAAATACAGAGGTTTTCCGTAAATGATGGACCAGGGTTTAGAACAAACATTTTTTTGAAAGGTTGTAATTTAAAGTGTAGTTGGTGTCATAATCCGGAAACTCAATCAACCGACAAGGAGATATATTGGAAAAAGAGGCTTTGCGTTCAGTGTGGAGAATGCCTTGGTGCTTGCCCCCTTGAGGCGATAAATCCTCCGATTGATCCGGCTTCGGCCCAAGAGGAAGGCAGTACATATTACAAAATCATTAAATCACGATGCGACAACTGTATGGAATGCGTTGAAGTATGTTCTTATGGTGCTTTAGAGGCAGTTGGTCAAGCGATGACTGTCGAAGAGATCCTAAAAGAAGTCGAGAGTGATATGCTTTTTTACAAAAACTCGGACGGTGGAATGACGATTAGCGGAGGCGAACCCACACAGCACAAAAATTTCGCTTTGAAATTAATGGAAGCCGGAAAGGAACGAGGGATCCATATTTGCCTTGATACATCTGGCCACTGTCAGTGGGCTGATTTGTATGCATTGGCCAGGAATGCCGAAGTTATTCTTTATGACCTGAAACATCTGGACGATGCCATACACAGAAAATTAACAGGGGTTTCAAATAAGCTTATTTTAGAAAATCTGATACACCTCGTTGAAATAGGAACGGAAATTTGGTTGAGAATAATAGTAATTCCGGAACATAGCATTTCTCTTGATTATCACCGTCGATGTATTGAATTATTAAAATCTCTTCCCGGAGAGGTAAAACGCATAGATATTATACCTTTCCATAACTGGTGCGAGGACAAATACGGCTGGTTGGGCCGAAATTGGCCCATGGGAGAGTTGGAATCTGTCGATCCTTCCGATATCCAACCGATACTGGACCATTACCTGGAAGCGGGTTTAAACGCAACCATTGGCGGATCAGGTTTTGAAAAGGCGAAGCAGATTGCTTAGAATTCCTCGCTAATATGCGTAAGGAGGAGTCTTTTGCCTGCTCGGTCCCTGAGGTTGTTATATTGTAATGTCTCTTGCGCAGGTAAAGCAAAACCAGGGGACCTGAATTGTTTTCATAACAGCTCAATAAGTTATGGTAGTTTTCGGAACCGAGCGAAGCAATCTTAATAAGATATGCGATATCTACACGTTATATCCTCTGTTGCTTCTTGAACCAGCATCCTATTTGCTTTTTTTAATTTAGCCAAAATATTAAGTTGTTATATCTGGTTTCTTAAATGCTAGTTCATGCTCAAAACCTCAATTCAATGATATTGGTTTGATCGGGGTATACAAGCCGTTTTTAAATACTGATGAATGCATTGGCTGCGACGATTGTGTTCAGTCATGCAGGTATGGTGCGATCATGCTGGATGGAGGAAAAGCTGTTTTTGAGAATAATTGTTGTTCGAATTGCGGTTATTGCTCCAGGGTATGCCCGAACTCGGCTGTTATGGGTATTCGAGCAGGAACAGATGTTTATGCAGAGGGACAGTGGGGGCGTGATCGGCAAGTCGGCATTAAAATAGGTTGTTTTCTCAGTGAAAGAGATGCTGTAATGACAGTGGGCAGGATTAAGGATTGGTACCTTCAAAATGGCCAGGAGGGAGAACGTTTGGGAAACCTTATACTTCGTTCTGGCATAAATGCCTTTCAAGCTGCAGTTCTTGAGGGTGTCATTATAAAAAACTGGCATTAAATTACCAAAGAAGATGAAGCAAACTTTCAGTTACTAAAATAGAATTATCAAAAATCCACTTGAATAGAGGATAAGAAACTGACTTTTAGAGTAAATTGCATTTTATCCGTTTTTTCAAAATATCAACCGACAGGAAATCTTTTTTTTGTTTTATTCCTGGCAGCAGGTAATTACGGTGAAACTGCCGGTTTT
>JAOZRE010000391.1 GCA_029940215.1 bacterium
GTGAATTATTCAATAATCTGGTTTAGAAGAGCTATTATAGGTGTTTCTTTTTTGTTAAGGAAACGCTCTGCCTGAAAATGGGTTTTTTGAAACGTCAATCATGACTATACATTGAATCAAGTGTAACCGTTATTACTGGAGCAAGCTTTCCACATCAGCTGATACATCCCAATTTTATTGGACAAAACAGATCGGGGCCTGTAAATATCACACTGTTTTGGGGTTTAAACAGAGACTTATAATTCACAGAAAAATCAGGACCACTCAACTAACATTGATGAAACAGGGGATGATTGTATGGTAACAGAGCCGGTAGAAAACAAAATCGAAATCAAAATACCCATGAGATCCGTCATTTCGACCCTGTTTATTCTGGGGATTCTGGTCATTCTGGCGGGTGCTTCCACCCATTTCATCCCTGCCGGTAAGTATATGACTGTCACCAAAGGGGATGCGGTGGTTAAGGTCTACCAACTGGTTGAGCCGGCGCCGGTTCCAGTCTGGAAAATTCCGCTTGCTCCTTTACTGGCAGTGACAGGTAAAAACGGACCGAAAATTATAGTAGTGGTTGCATTCATACTGATTTTGGGGGGTGCCTTTTCGGTTTTAATTAAGACCGGGGTTGTTAACGAAATTCTGGCACGTCTGGAACACTCATTCGGGGAACGGAAGACTTTATTACTGATCACTTGTGCTTTTACCTGTGCTTTTTTGAGTTCAACTTTCGGAATGATGGAGGAGTTTCTACCGGTGCTGATTATCTTCGTTCCGTTTGCCATCCGCATGGGATGGGATGAAATCACGGGATTTGCCATCGTCTTATTGATGGTGGGTTTCGGATTTGCCGCGGCTACTTTCAATCCCTTTACAGTCGGTGTTGCTCAAACCCTGGCGGACGTTCAGCTTTTTTCCGGTCTGGGGTTGAGAGTACTGCTATTTGTGGTCATTATATCGCTTTCCATTCTGTATATTCTGCGGTATGTCCGCAAGGTCGAAAAAGATCCCACCGCCAGTTTGACATACCGCGAAGGCGGGCGGAAAGAGGCTGTCAGTTCTTCGATACTTGAGATTAACCAGGTTAAGAATGCCAAGGCCATCATCATTCTGATTCTGGCTTGTTTTGGGTTGATAGCAGCGGCTGTGGGTGTCGGCACCCAGATCAAGATTATTGGTGATTTGATTATGATTATCATGCTGCTCATTTTCATCGTTATGGGTTTCGGGGCGGGTTTGCTGTCAGGGGCTGGGATTGGAAATGTGTTTCGATATTTCGGTAAGGGGTTGGGCGATTTTTCAGCGGCCATTCCCGTGGTGATGTTCGCATTTTCGGTTTCTTATATGGTGGAGGTGGGTCTGGTGATGGACACCATCCTTTTTACCATTGCCAATCTGCTGGAGGGCTTTGGTCAACATGGGGGTGCTGTGATTCTCTTTTTAAGCCAGATGGCAATCAACTTCTTTGTTCCGTCCGGATCAGGGCAGGCGGCTTTGACGATTCCTATTCTTGCACCTTTGGGTGACCTGATTGGAGTGTCGCGACAGACGGTGATTCTGGCATACCAGATGGGAGACGGATTTTCCAACATGCTCTGGCCGACCAATCCTTTCCTGATCATCGGACTTGGATTTGCTGGTATTCGTTATACGACGTGGTTAAAATGGTCGCTGCCGATTCACCTGACAGTCATGGCTGTTTGTATCGGTTTCCTCTATATTGCTGTGAGTATCGGCTATAGTTAACGGATTGACCCTGGTCGACTTTTTCAACCAAAGGGTTGAGTTCTGGTAAACAGTTGGGAATAAATTAATGAAAATCAAGAACAGTCCATACAATCTTCGGGAATCGCTTGGTTATCTCAAGCGGAATACCTTTGGCCCCGTTTCCAAAAATCAGGGACTGGTGAGGTATGCGCCGAAATCGTTTGAATTGAATCCCAATATTGACTCTAAAGTGAGGGTCGGTTTTATCGGCGATATCATGGATATGGCCGGGTATGATCTGTCTCTGGATGCGGGGGTTAAAGAATTCTTTAATGACTGCGATTTCCTGGTAGGCAATTTTGAAGCGACCATTACGACGGCGAGCGGGGCTTATATGGCGCAGCGTCATAAACCGCAGATTCTGGACGTGCTGGCCGATCTGTTCGATCCCCAAAAGACCTGTTTGAGTTTGGCTAATAACCATTCAGGAGATTTTGGGTATGATGTCTGGGTTGAGTCGAAGAGACAGATTGAGGCGAGGGGTTTTCAAGTGTTCGGGACAGCGGAAACTCCCTTTTTGGATATTAGAGAAGATCTGCGCCTGACAGGGTGTACATGGTGGTCCAACCAACCATGCGACTATATTGCTATGTCAGACGGGGTGATGGAGCATGTTAACCCCGAACGGTTTAATCTGCTGTACCCGCACTGGGGCTACGAACTGGAATTGTATCCCCGACCGGTGACGATAGATGTAGGTGCTCAGTGGTTTGCACACTTTGATGTCATCATAGGTCATCACAGCCACACCCCCCAACCCATAGCAGTTGTGACAACTGATGAGCAGGATTCTGTCGGGCGATTGGTTGCATACGGGTTGGGCGACTTCTGCATCTGGGAAAAACTGGCACACTATCTCTACGGGCAGGTACTGAAAATCGAGATCGGTAAAACTGCGAATGGCGTCAGGCAGATTGGTAAAGTTGACTGGCAGTTTTCAACCTGCCGGCAAAAAAGTGAAACAGAATGGGTGACAGAGATAGTTGATGTGTTTCCGTATCTCAAACAGGAACCGTTGGTTTAAGCGTATTTTTTCAGATCAGGAGATCACAATGGGTGTAAAAATCGTATTGATAGGTGCCGGCAGTGTTCAGTTCGGCTATGACATGCTGGGCGATATTTTTCAAAGTAAAACCCTGGAAGGATGCCATGTTGAATTGCATGATATCAACGCCGATGCCCTGGCTGTTGTGGAAAAAAATGGAAGGGCCTTCATTGAGGAGGAGAAGCTGTTTCACACGATCTCTTCTACAACTGACCGCAGAATGGCGCTGAAGGATGCCGATTTTTGCATTATTTCTATCGAGGCGGGTGACCGGTTTTCGTTGTGGTACCAGGACTGGCACATACCTCAACAATATGGAATTCGCCAGGTGATGGGTGAAAATGGAGGGCCTGGCGGCCTGTTCCACTCATTGCGTATTATTCCACCCATTCTGGACATTTGCGAAGATATTCTGGAGGTCTGTCCGGAAGCCATTGTGTTTAATGTCAGCAACCCCATGAGCCGAATCTGTACGACTGTTACCCGCCGGTTTCCAGATCTGAGATTTGTCGGGCTCTGCCATGAAATAGAGTCCCTCAGTCAACAGTTGCCGCTGATTTTGGACACCCCCTGGGAAAATTTGAAAACCAGGGCTGGGGGTCTGAACCATTTCAGTATACTGGTGGAAGCCAGTTACGTTGATACTGGAAAGGATGCCTATCCTGACATCCGGGAAAAAGCACCGAATCACTTTTTGAATCTCCCGAAAGTCAGGGACGTGATTCGGGAGCTCAAAGAGATGGAAGCGGGTTCAACACCCGGTAGCGAACCTGCATTCAGAGCCGGGGCCGGCGAGTGGTCTGAACGATGGATATTCAGGATTCTGCTTGAACAGTATGGATACATGCCCATCACGACGGACAGTCACCTGGGGGAATATATATCCTGGGCCAATGATGCAGCTGATCAAAAGGGGATACTGGATTTTTATCAGTACTACGTGGAATTCCTGGATAAGGATCCGCAGATTGAGCTGAAGTTGCATGAACGGGTGGTGCCAATCATTGAAGGGGTCCTGACGGATTCAGGTTATGAAGAGTCGGCGGTTAATCTACCTAATGATCGTCTGATTGAGGCGCTGCCAACCTCCATAGTAGTGGAAGTCCCCGGTATTATAAACAGGAATGGTGTCACTGGTGTGCGGCTGGAAAACTATCCGCCCGGGTTTGCAGGCCATCTTTGCAACCAGATCGGGGTTCATAATCTAGTCGCAGAAGCGGTCCTGAACAAGTCCCGACAGCTTGCTTTACAAGCCCTGCTGACGGACCCGACGGTGGACAAATATAAAAGCGCTGTTGACCTGTTTGAATATATGATGGCACTCCAAAAACCCTGGCTGGGATACCTGAAGTAAGCTGATTGTCAGTTCAAATCTGAAAAACATAAAAAAATGTGGATGTTTACCAATCTTATGTGGCGACTCTCATATGGTGTGATTA
>JAOZRE010000392.1 GCA_029940215.1 bacterium
CGTTGGAAATGTTCAAGGAGTTTGAAGTACTGGTCTATGGTTTGATTTTATTACTGGTAACCATTTTTCTTCCGGATGGCATCATCAGTCTTCCGGAGAAAGTGAAACGAGTACTGACATCGTCAAAAAAACAGTCCGATTCAAATTGACGTGGTTCTATGCCGTTTCTGATGTAGCAGTAGAAGTGTGACTTAACTTTTTGTTGTGACTTTTTGTGAAGTAAATGCGTTAAAACTTTTTTTGTGAGAGGTTGTTTTGAAGAAAAATTGGATAAGAAATGCGTTATTTGCTGCAGGAATGGTAGCTTTAACAGCTGGTTTTTCATCGTGTGATAAAAAATCAGGTGGAGATGCCGAGACGTATAAGGTCGGAGCAGTTTTCGCTGTTACTGGAGGCGCTTCATTTCTAGGGGCACCGGAAAAGAAAACGGCAGAGATGATTGTGGAGAGAGTTAACAAGAATGGCGGAATTAATGGAAAGCAGGTGGAGTTGATTGTAATGGACTCCGAAGGGGATGCTACAAAAGCCTCTCTTCATGTTAAAAAACTGATGACAAAGGACAAAGTCCTGGCCGTGATCGGTCCATCAACAAGTGGGAATTCCATAGCTGTCATTCCATTGGCTGAGAAGTATGAGACGCCACTCATTTCGTGTGCTTTGAGTTATAAAATTGTGCACAATGAAAAAACAGGAAAACCCTATAAATGGGTCTTCAAGGTAGCACAGTCAGACAGCCAGGCTGTTGATATGATATTTACCCATTTGACTTCAAAAGGCATCAAGAAGATTGCCCTGATGACAGTCACAACTGGATACGGTGCAAGTGGACGATCGGAGGTGATCCGTCTGGCCCCAAATTACGGAATTGAAATTGTCGCTGAGGAGAAATACGGTCCCAAAGATACAGATATGACGGTACAGCTAACAAAAATCAAATCATTTGCTCCTCAGGCGATTATCAACTGGTCTGTTGGACCAACACAGGTGACAGTTGTCAGAAACTGGAAAGACCTGGGAATGGATAACATCAAACTGGTTCAGAGTGCTGGATTTGGCAGCCTGAAAAATGTCAAGCTGGCAGCCGGAACAGCTGAAGGTGTTTTACTGCCCCTTGGTGCTGTCAATATTGCCGAACTGTTGCCGGCAGATCATCCACAGAAAGCTGTGACGATGGAATACCTGCAGGAATATAAGGGTAAATATAATGAAACTGTTTCGACTTTTGGTGGTCATGCCTGGGATTCACTGAACCTGATCCTGAAAGCAATCGAGAAAGTGGGTGCCGATCGTGCGAAAATTCGTGATGAAATTGAAAATACCAAGGGTTTTGTGGGTCAACATGGTGTTTTTAATATGGCTGCAGATGACCATAACGGTCTGGACAAGAGTGCCTATAACATGTTGGTCGTTAAAAACGGAACATGGGCATTTCCTGAATAACGGTGTTCATTTTACTACTGAGACAGATCCGGATGATTAGAATAATGCAACCTGTAGCTGGAGTTTAATGCCATGGATAACTTTAGACCATGGATGATCCTTCGTGTCATGGACACGGATGTGACGTTCGGGGGACTTGCTGCACTAAAAGGGGTAAGTTTCGAGTTGAGACCAGGAATAATCAAGTCAATTATTGGTCCCAACGGTGCCGGGAAAAGCACTTTGTTGAACGTGATTACAGGTTTGATCAAGGCGGATCGGGGAACAATCAAGTTCAAGGGACACTTCCTTGACCATGTCCCCCCGCACCGGATTTCTCAGGCGGGTATCTCACGCACCTTCCAGCATGTTGAAATATTCGAAAAGATGACCGTTCTGGAAAATGTCATGGTTGGCAGGCATAACCACATGTTTACCAACTTTTTCGAATGTGGTTTTAAAATGCCGAAAGTGCGCAGGGAAGAGGCCCGGATTCAGGATGAAGCGATGGAACTGCTGGAATTTACTGGCCTGCAGTCCAAAGCGGGTGAAGAAGCTTCCAGCCTGCCCCTAGGCGAACAAAAGTTAATGGAAATTGCCAGGGGGCTGGCAACCCAGCCCGACCTGATATGTCTGGATGAACCGGCAGCCGGGTTGAACGAATCTGACACCAAACAGGTTTCAAGGATCATTGAGCAGATTAAGCTCCGTGGGATTGCTGTTTTGCTGATTGAGCATGATATGAAACTGATCATGGACATTTCCGATGAGATACTGGTGTTGAATCACGGACAAAAAATTGCTGAGGGGACTCCGGAAGAGATTCAATCGGATTCAAAAGTGATTGATGCCTATCTGGGAGGGGAGATCGAAAATGCTTAAAATAAAGAACCTGAAAGTAAACTACGGTGCAGTAAAAGCGCTGAATAGCATATCTCTCAAAGTGGAACCCGGCCAGATTGTTAGTATCATTGGTGCAAACGGCGCTGGTAAATCAACCTTGTTGAAGTCTGTATCTGGATTGATTCGCGGTTTTGACGGTAACGTTATTTTTGAAGGGCAGGACATATCAGCCCTTCTGGCCAGTCGAATGGTAAAACTTGGTATTTCCCACATTCTTGAAGGACGGCAGTTGTTTGCATCCCTTACGACTGTCGATAACCTGAACCTGGGAGCGTTTGCTTATCGCGGCCGGAAAAATCGTGCCATGGTGGAACAGACACGGGAAATGGTATTTAAGACCTTCCCTATTCTACAAGAGAGGGCAGATCAGTTTGCCGGAACGCTAAGTGGGGGCGAACAACAGATGCTTGCCATCGGCAGGGCGATGATGGCTACTCCGCGCTTGCTGCTGCTGGATGAGCCGTCATTGGGACTGGCTCCTAGAATTGTTCAGGATATTTTCGCCATCATTAAACGCCTCAATCAGCAGGGAGTTACGATTCTGCTCGTTGAGCAGAATGCAAAACTGGCGCTGAAAACTTCTGATTACGCCTATGTTCTGGAAACTGGAAATATGATATTGGAAGGGTGTGGTGAAGACCTGCTGTCAAATGATATGGTCCAGCAAGCCTATCTGGGAGTTACAAAAACAGCAGTATAAAGAAAAAACCGAAATATCTGCAAACGGAGCACCCTTCAAGGGTGCGGGCCGCAAATCTTCTGGCTCACCGGATCTAAAATAGGAGAACTTCCGAGAGAAAGCCTCAGCTAAACCACATAAAATTTCCCGCCGCGTTTCGCTTTACTTTTCAACTGCCATTCCCTGATTTTTAGGAGATAATCCAGCTTGAAGAAATTATTTGGTAGTAAGACAATGGAATGAATCGTTTGTGAAGTTGTAAATAACGCCTGCCTGGCGGCAAAAGACTTGACAAGTCAAGAGATCTAAACTAAAAACCATAATAGATCGGAATATGAAATCGCCTGGCAACCTATGGGCAAAAGGGAACATTATCAGACTAGGATTGATACCAGTTTTTTGAAACGGATGAGGAGGGGTTATGAAAATTATGGTTTGTTATGATGGTTCGAATATCGCGAAAAAAGCGCTTGAAGCAACACTGAAGTATGCAAAAGCTCTGGATGCTCATGTAGTGGCTGTGACTGCTCTGGAGAGTGATCAAGAAAAGAAACTGGACGATCTGGGGCACGCTGAGCAAATTCTGGAATATGCCAAGAATTTTCTGACCATCGACAACCTGAGTTGTGAAACCAAGATGTTGCCTGCCAATAATTTGACAGTTGCAGAAAATATTGTTTTTTTCGCAGAGCAGGAGAGAATTGATCATATTATTATCGGTACAGAGAAAAAATCGAAGGTTGGTAAATTCTTCTTTGGCTCAACTGCCCAGCATATCGTCCTGACCGCTAGCTGCCCAGTGATAGCAATAAAGTAATTTTAGACACATCACTGTTGGATAGTACTGGTAAAGTTCCCAATAATCGACTTAGCCTGAGGCTGTTTTAATCGCCTCAGGCCAAAATCGTATTCTTCGCTGTTACAGATAGCAGTTCCTTGAGCCCTTCACAGCAACCATTCCATTTTATTTGACAATTACCAACCGTAATTACAAAGGTATAGCCACGCTTATCCCGACGTATGAAACTGTGGGGTTGGTACGTCTATTCTATCTTGTGGGGGGTTAGTGAGGTTATCCTTCAGAAACCACTGATTTACATTAAGCTTTACGACAAATAAACCAAATGCTAAACTACCGTTTTAATTATAGTAGCGAAAAGTTTTACCGCTTTTATTCTGTTTTAAAACCCCGTCCTTTGGGCGGGGTCAGAGACATTCGGCTCTGCCTG
>JAOZRE010000393.1 GCA_029940215.1 bacterium
TGAAATGAAGATAAGTTGCTTTATCCTGGAGGTTGCTGTACAGGATCACGTGGTCTTTCGAGTCCAGGATATCTACCCAGACTGAATCGTCAGTTCCCCACTTCCACATAGGATTATGGCCGACAATAAAGGGAAGATCCGGCGGACAGCCCAGATATTCTCTCTGCTGAAGCAGGTTTTCCGGCCCATATTCCTTTTTACTGGGGGAGGAGCGGGTCTCATTCAGGCGATTCCAGGTGAGTTGTCTCAACAGCTGGCTTGTTGTAGCGCTTCGGATATTGATCAGTTCCTCACGATAGATCCCGCCTCTTACCGGTCCGGCATGAACAGCCAGAAAATGCTTGTGGATGACAAAAACGGGAAGTGAGTTATAAAATGTCTGCATTAAACTCACATACTCCTTACCTCTCGCTTCCAGAACAGCATTGTAGTAAGACAGTCCCTGTTTGATACCACTCTTCCCCAAAAGAGCGCTGAAGGTATCGTGATTACCCAGCAGATAAAACACATTTTCCGGGTAATCATTGATCAGGTGGATTATGATATCCATAATCTCTATGGATGTATCCATCTCCTGCAAATGGCCAACGCGTTCATCATGAACCGCGTCCCCCAGAAATACCATAATCGCTTCATTACTCTTCAATTTATAGAGATTCTGCTCATCCATCAGAATGGCTTTCAAATTCTGCTTATTTGCATGCAGATCCCCGACGATGATCACTTCTCGGCCATCATCTTCAGAGAATTCCAGCAATCCACCCGGTTTGTTGTTTTTATTCAACGGGCGAATGGATAAATCGACCGACAACGTGTTGCGAATGGCAAGCTGAAGCCGTTGGAAATGATTTAACTCACCGTAGCTATAGTAATCAGGCATAGTCTATTCTGGAAGTTCCACTTTTCTCCATGCATGGAATGCACATAATAAGAAAGAGGGATTAACTGCCTTTAAATGGGTGTATTCAAGTTATTGAAGACCCGGGGGTCATCTTGTCAACACTTGGAAAGCTGTTTTTTTCGAACCAAATGGGTAAAAAATGAGTCCGACCACCAAGTTGACGATTATGTTCTAAATGCTCGATTATTCTAACCAGTAATTGATAATAAGGCAAATACCAAAATATCCTGTTCAGCGTACCATAAACTTTCATTATCAGGCGTATGATACAAGCAGTATTCCGGATGATTTACTTAGCTTCTGATCTATGCCATACTTTTTCAAAACAAAGATCAGCGAATACGACGTGGAAATCGTTCAGAAATTTCGACAGCTGTCAAATAATCAACCGCATACGCATTTTGTTTTGATTGATTAATTAAAGAGACGAAAAAACGATGACAACAGATCCCCAGATCAAACAAGCTGAAATCCCTGTTCAGGATCTGAAAGTAGGTATAACAATTACCGTACTCACAATTCAAAAGAGCCAGGACAGTTTTGATGTTTTCAAAGACAACGCCCTTGAAACGTTCATAAACCTGAAGATTGTTTGAGAGTTGCCTGATACTGATATCCAGCAGGCAGTTCCTCTGCAACCTTCATATAAATGCCGGTACTATGGCTTGGGACATGGACGCCCTGCCAGGGCTGTGGTAGATGTAGAAGAACAATTGCTGAATTACCCGTACTGAAGCAAAATGGTTCATCCTTGATATAGCCTCGATCAAAGGAACAGGATGTCAAAAGAAAGACGCTCTTTTAGCCGTATCGGATTTCATTCGACAGTAACTATTGGGATTCAAGGGGAAGTAAAGCAGGCAGAACTGGTTGACATCTCGTTGAAAGGGGCATTGATCCGGATGGCAGAAGGGGAGTCTATTGAAAATGGAGAGCCCTGCTTCCTTCAGCTCAGCTTGGAGCCAGACCGCATCGTTGTGACAACTGATGCCCTGGTTGTATACAGTCAGGAGGAAATGCTGGGTATTAAGTTTGAAAATCTGGACTTGGAAAGCATGACCCATCTGAGGCGCCTGATCGAGCTGAACCTTGGCGATTCAGAGCAGATCCAGCAGGAACTCTTTTTCCTTGCCAATCCACAATCGAAAAGATAATCCAACTATCAAAAAGTGATTCAACTTGTTAACCTGCTTACTGCATATTAATCCGCCTTACAGAGGACAAGTGCAGAACTGGCACAACCAACTTTTTTCAATTAATTGCTATGACACGGTTGATTGCAGGGCAAATGGTATAAAACTGGCTTTTCCAATTGAGTATTTATCGGTCTGCTTATTCAGATCCTACGGTTACCCGGTAACAGTATCGGGAAAACGGTCGAACGGTTCAACGCAAGAGAAGGAAAATCATGAGTCCGCTGACATCCGTCGAAAGGTCCTTGAGGAGCCAGAGCACGTCTAATATCGACGATCTGTCTCAGCAACTACTCCAATTCGACATTCAACTAAATTCAAACATCCCATCTACCCTGTTCATCAGTGATCTTCACGGGGCAGGGGATCGTTTTATCTCCATTCTGCGTGGACGCTTCGGCATGCTTTATCAAACCTGTATGGAAGCGCTGCCAAAAACGTTCAGTTCTAACAAAATCCAGTACATTGTCGACATCGTTCGAAAACAACGATATTTCGAGGATGAAACTGTCAAAATGGATATTCAGGATGTCATCACCTGCTTTGTTGAGATTCTGAAGTACAAGTTCAGCACCATCGAGCACAACATCAGCGATGTGATTCAAGATGAATATCGAGACATCATAACGCGTATGGTATCCGGTCTTCCAGTGCCGGACCCTGTCTACGAGGTAGAAATTATCTCGCACCGAATCATCGAACACATGGCTTTGGCCATCAAGCGGATCCTGCTGGACCAGATCATGGTACTGGGAGATGTTTTCGACCGCGGACCACAACCTGACAAGATCATACGGATCCTGATGTCAAAATGGTACCGGAACATGATCCAATATGTATTCGGAAACCATGATATCCTCTGGATGGGAGCAGCAGCCGGAAACAGGTCTCTCATAGCTGAGGCCATGCGTATTTCAAGTCGGTATGATCATATGGAATTGTTGAAACGGTTGGGGTTCAATATTTCCGGGCTGATCAAGTTCTCCAAGAAAACCTATCCCGCCAAATCGGTAACCGGAAACTTCAAGGCCAAAACCGCTCAGGCAAGGAGCATGGAAAAGGCACTGGCCATCATCCAGTTCAAACTTGAAGAAGAAACGATTAAAAGTCACCCTGAATTTGAGATGGAGTCCCGCCTCTGGCTGAAACGTCTGGCGAAAATGGTTGCCGATGGTGATGTGAAGGGTCTGAACGATACACATTTCCCGACCATCGACCCTAAAAACCCGAACAAGCTGACAAAAGAGGAAAAAGTTCTAATCGATGACCTGGAAAAACAGTTCAAGACCAACAAAAAGCTTAAAAAACTGCTGCGGTTTTTCTTTGAGAAGGGCGAAACGTATATTATTCATAACAACATGCTGAATATACATGCGCTGATCCCATCGACCCAGGCAGGCGAATTTGATGAATTTCTCAATCGAAATGGACGAAACCTGCTGAACTACATCCAACGCAGTATCAAGCGTATCGGACATGCTTATCTATCAGGGAAGAAACAAAAAGAGGCCGACCTCGCATTGATGTTCTATCTCTGGTGCGGACCGAAATCTCCATTTTTCGGTAAAGACGCTATGAAAACCTTTGAGCGCTATTTTCTGATTGATAAAACAACCCATAAGGAAAAAACCCTGTTTTGGGCTAAAAATCTTGAGACTGAATCGTTCAAGAAGAAAATTATGGAGGAATTTGGCATCAATCGAATCATTTATGGCCACACCCCTGTAGACTTCACCAAAGGGAAAAGCATGGCCAGTGAAGATGGCGTTGCCATCAATATTGACGGTGGATTTGCTGCTGCTTATTACAACAGGGGACATGCACTGGTTCATACCCCCCACCAGTTGTACGGTATTATCCTGCCAACCCCGGAGGAGATGAAAAAAGCGTCCACAAACCTGGAAACGGTCCCACTTTCTGTAGAAATTATTGATGAATTCCCCGCTCCGGTCAAATTCAGAGATACGGCAGAAGGAAGAGAAGTGAAGAAAAAACGGGACCAGATAATGGAAATTCTGAAAAACCGGTATTAACCATTTGGATCAAATATTTAGACCCCTGGCTGCAATGTTATAATGGATGAGGTATCATGGATATAAACTATGGAATGGAAATTGTGCGCGCAACAGAG
>JAOZRE010000394.1 GCA_029940215.1 bacterium
AAAACAGACAGGGCAAACATCATTCTTGATCCGTCGAAACTATCATCATTTCCAATATCTCCCAAGACTTTTGATGATCTGGTAGGTGAGGTTGTACTCGAAGGTCTTGCTTCGATCGAATGGAGTGATTGGGTAAAAGACCGCACAATCGAAAAATTCCATGGGCAGCACTCATCGACGATAAAGTACTTAAAGGCATTAGTTGAAGCTGCAGAACAAATCTGGATTAACCTGCTACCAAAACCGCACGTCTTATCGCTTTACCTGCAAAAACTTCAATTAACGAATGGATCTCTGGACCAAAGAGATCCGACGCTACCACCCAGCCCGGCCAGCCTTGCTGAGATCTGGAAAAAAAATATGCTTTTTAGTCAATCGTCTGACAAACTACACTTTTATTATCATGATCCGCTGCGGATTTTAAACAAAAGTTCTATATCGCTTAGAGAGTTGACCAAAATTCCATCTCTTAAATCGAGAAGAGAAAAACGAGTGCAATTATATTGCCGGATCTTAGCTGATATTGCAGAACAAATTTCCGAATGGGAGAGTTTTGGCACCGCTACGGATGGCGTGAGCATTTCTGATGAAGCGGCCATGCAGGAAGGAAAAAGCGAAGATCAGGAACTGGATGCGGATGAGGCAAAAAACGATGAGCTATCCCCAGAACAGACAAATGAACTGAATTTGATTTTGGAAGAGAAGGAAAGCAACCTTTCCGATCGTATCGCCACTGTCGTTCAAGATCCCGAAGCCGGATTAATGAGCACTATTATCAGAAAAGGTGCCGCGGAGATTAGTTCAATGGCGGAGATTGCGCAGGTAAAACGATTAAAAGAGATTTTCAGGGAACAGGCGGCCCAGGTAAGAAGACAAAAAAACAGGCACATCAGGAGAGGTTTAACTGAAGGGAAACTTGACGCCCGTCGACTTTATCGTGTTCCCATAGATGGAAAGGTATTCAAACTAAAGCAATCCCCCGGGCAAGACTTATTCTGGCAGATATGCATTGTGGCCGACGCCTCCGCTTCAATGGCAGGTGGAGAAAAGCTCCGCAATCCATGGCAAATGGTCGAAAAAACATTTGCTGCAATTATTAAAGCGACCGCAGGATATAAAAATCTAGTCGATATTTACGCCTATCACGCGAACGAAAACCAGTGCGAGCTTACCAAACTTTATCACGGGGGTAAGCTCTATACGGTTACACCGTCAGGTAAGACCCCATCAGGACAGGCCATTGTCGCGTCTGCCATGCTACTTGACCGATTATCCAAAAAAAACAGCATGATAATCCATATAACTGATGGTGCTTCAAACTGTGGATTAAAACTCTCCCAAGCCGTTACATATTGTCGAAATAAAGGAATCAATTTGTTTACCATCGGCTGTGGTTGCACTCTACAAACCCGCGAATTTTTGATCGAATCCCTCCCGGAAGGACAAGTCTATTTTTTAAAAAATATTAAATATTTGCCCTCAGGACTGGAATATTTGTTCAAAAAAATGTTGTTGGGCAAATAAATCACTCTACTGTTCCCAGCCTTCATATATCTCATCAGGATGATCGAAAATATGCTGTATCTTGGCTCCGGCATTTACCCGAATAACCATTGCTGTCAGACGGTCATAGTTTTGAGTGTCCAACCAACGTTCCAACAGAATTCCCCCCGGTGTCCAAAGCTCCATTGTCTCCTTTTCCGTAACCCAGATCTTCATTTTTGCCCCGAATCCTTTGAGGATTTCCCAAATATCATCCCGTTCACGCTTATCACAATATACCATGAAGACACATTCCTCAATTCCCAGGTTTTTTGAAGGACTTCGGTCGTATTTAATACAAGGTATTTTTCGATCTTCAACAAAAGGATCCAGTCTGAGAGCCAGTTCAGCAAGTCGTTCTTTCGTATCCAAAACCAGCCACTTACCCCAGTGACGCAATATTTCACCGTTGCTAAGTTCTTTTCCCTTATACATCGTATATTTCTTTCCCTCCAAAGTCGAAGGATGAAACACGAAAATAAAATGCGATTTTGGGTTGTCTATTATCATAATTTTCCTATCCTGTTATCCTCCCGCAACCAGCGGTATAATGGCAAGTTCGTCGTTGTCGTTTACTTTTGTGTCAAGACCTTGCAAACCTTGAATATTGTCTCCGTTTAAAAAAACTGCTGTGGTAGATAATTTATCGCTATCCAATACCCTTTTCATAAATCCGGGATACTGCTTTTCTACCTGTTTCAAACAGTCATCTATAGTCCCGCTTAGACAACATACTTCGTCTTTGTCATCGAACCATTCTTTGAGAGACACGGGGACTCTAATAATAACCGTCATGCTTTTCTCCCTGTTATTGTTCATTGCAACATTGTTGGCAAATTAGATAGCGAAAAACTCCGGACAAGCTTACAATTTCCCAATCCATGACAGATGGGCGGTTCTCTGCCGGAACAGGTCCTTATATTTTGTATCGCTTTTTCTAATTCAAAGCAAATTCAATACCTGTATCTTCTTCCCGGTATAGATCAGGAAAAATACATCGATAAAGAATGTCCATTATTTTAGAATATTAACAAAAAAATATTATCCCACTAATCTACCAAAAGAGGAACTTCGTCTCTATATACTTAAACTCTCCATAGTGAAGGTGTTTTAAAATTCATTGTTTTTCTGACATTTCAATTAAATTTTAGCGTATCCATTTTAGCGTATCCGGAAAATATCAGACAGCAAA
This sequence comes from bacterium, assembly GCA_029940215.1. Classification (GTDB taxonomy): domain Bacteria; phylum SAR324; class SAR324; order XYD2-FULL-50-16; family XYD2-FULL-50-16; genus JAHJRI01. The sequence continues at coordinate 2,735 of JAOZRE010000394.1, forward strand.
TTAAGTCAGATGTTTAATGGACTTACGCAACGGGTTTCCTTCTATTCGAGGTTTATAGGAGGTTAACAATATTCCAATCTCAATGCTTTGGTGATTTTCAATCCAAATTGTTACCTTCAGTACAACTCTTCAAAAAACTATCGGTCAAAAATTCTAAAAGAAAGGCCATTTTGGCTGGAATATAAATTTATTGTTATTAATACACATTGCTTGTATTGAGTATTATTTTTTTTATTTCATATCTCCTCCGATAGTTTCCCGGAAAAGTTTTTTTCGTTTATTCCCCTTTTTAAAGAGGTGCAGTGGGGGATGTTGAAATAGAAAAAACCTTTTCCGGTTAACCATAGCCACAACGTTCAAGTTTGCACATAAGAATTGTGTTATTATAGATTAATATTTATTTATTTATTTATAGATATTTATATGCATTTGTTTCTATATTTTTTGGCACATAACCTGAAGAAAGCAATTCTAGTATTTAAGAAAAAGGGCCAATCTAGTATTTAAGAAAAAGGGCCAATTCGAGCCCATGCCAATATACTTTATAAAAAGGAGGAAAAATGGCGGAATGCAAAGAGTGCAAAAATTATTTTCCGATGGAAGACGACGAATCCATGGGAGACTGCGTACAACGAGTCGTTGACCCAAGACAGGCCTATTTCCAGGCCAAACCGACTGAAGCCGAGCAAGACGCCGGCAGTTGTTCATCATTTCAAAAGAAATAATAAATCGTAATATTTTTTTATTTCTTTATCGGCGCAAATGGCCTTTATTTTTGCCAAGCTGGCCAGTAACTCCAAACAAAAGGAAAAATACCATGAAATGTATCAAGTGTGGTTTAGAGGCACCTGTTGCTGATTTTTACTATTTGTACAACGCTCGCATTGATGCTTCCCTGAGCATGCGAGAATGCCCCAAATGCCATGAAACGAATTCCGTCGATGAACTTTCCGGAAAGGCTGAACAGATTGTCAACCCCGGCGATGCCCCTTGGGGGAAATCGGCGGGAATTGAAAGATAGACGAATAGCACCTAGTCCAGGCAAACCGGATAAGTATCTTTAAGAATTATTTTCTGGCAATCCTCGATAAAAGGGATAAGCACCCAATAAATGGGTTCCTGCTGAAAAAGCATAGAAAACTATTTATTAGGTACGATAAAATACAGAAAATAATTTATGAAGTACTAATCACTTAACCATAATTAGGAGTGCAAAATGGCACGACCATCAAGACGATCCCGGAAGGATCAATGGGATCAAATGCGCAACAGCATGACTGAAAGTTCTGCTAAAGCGAAAGGGACTGAAAGTCGCGAACATATCCCGGAAAAGGCATGTGGTAAATGTCAAAATTTTTCTGCCACTGCATACGCATCTGACGGCAGTGGCTTCTGTAGGACTCTGAAAATAGGCAGCGACATTCTGGCCAATTCGCCGATATTTGTTTTTGAAGGAGATGCTGGACTGATGTGTAGGGTGAACATGGATG
>JAOZRE010000074.1 GCA_029940215.1 bacterium
TCAAGAAAAATCCTGACAGGCAGCGCATTGCTCAGCGACAGTGGGAATTCAAAGCTGTCAACGGTTCTGGCGGATAAAACCACGGCTGTTTACAAGGAACTTGATTTCGGCTTGATGGTTAAGGCCGGAGATATGCTGACCAAAACAAAAGAGCAATATATCGACGCCCTGGTTGAGGCCGCAAAGCGTGATCCGGAACAGGCCACGGCATATTTTGGGCGTCTCATCAAACCTGTTATCGAAACTCCTCAGGCCTGGAACAGAAATATAGCCATCGTTGAAGAGTTGCTGACCGATAACCAGATCGCGGAAGAGGTTGCCAAGGGAATATCGGATATCGACTTTTCGGAATTGGCTGAAACAGCCAATCGTTTTTTTGCGATGGTAAATAGCATCTCACCGTTACTATCGGCGAAAGGAATCGATCCAATAGGCCAATTTGTCGCCTCACTGGATCCGGTTGAGGTGTCCGAAACCTTCAAAATCGTTACGGATAATGCCGTAAAGTCCCTTAAGCCGATCGCCCATGACATCATGCCGCATCTTGTCAGAGGTGTTACCGAATTGCTCCGACCAGAGACTGATGGACGAAATACAGAGCTGGAAACTGCCCTGGCAGAATTTAGAAGCGTCCTATTTGCAGAGGAGACGAATTGAAAACAACCGAATTTATAGAAATAGCCGCTGACCTGGATAACCCGTACCTTCAAAAATGGAAAGCGGAGGGGAAAAAAGTGGTGGGATATACCTGCTCCTATCTGCCGGACGAAATTCTACATGCAGTCGACCTGCTGCCTTACCGCCTGCGGGGCATCAACACCACATCAACGATGATTGGCGATACCTATTTCGGCCCTTTTATCTGCAGTTTCCCAAAATGTGTTCTACAACTGGCAGGTGAAGGACAATACAGCTTTCTTGACGGCGCAGTGATTACGCCCGGATGTGACTCCATGAGACGATTGGATGAATGCTGGCGAAAAACCGGGGAGGACTATCCAAATTCCGCACCCGACTTTTTTCACTATTTCGGAGTCCCCCATAAAATAGTCGACTATAGTCTGGACTGGTTCGTAGATGAAATCAGGGATCTGATAAACGCTGTTGAAAAGCACTTTAAGGTGAAACTGGAAGAAGACCGTCTGCGGGCATCGATAACGTTGTATAATAACAGCCGAAAACTAACTGCAAAACTGGACCAGTTGAGAATCCAGGAGAATACCATTCTTTCAGGTTCCGATGCTTTGGCGGTGATTCTCGCGGGAACGGCATTGCCCAGGGAGACGTACAACATGCTTTTAGAGGACTTTCTAAATGATGTGGAAGGTTCAAAAAAAGAGTCAAATGGGAAAAAGAAAATCATGTTGCTCGGCAGCGTAGATGACAGCATTGAACTAATGCAGACAATTGAAGGAGAACGGGCGGTCATCGTCGCGGATAATCTATGTTTTGGACCCAGGCAGAACGTTAATTTTGTTGATGAGAGTGAAGATCCCATCCCGGCTTTGGCAAAGAGATATTTGCAACAGAGCGATTGCCCTCGTATGTTCGGATTATACAAGGAACGGCTTGAAACAGTTAAGAACAGAGTAACTGAAGCAAAAATCGATGGTGTGATACTGCAGAATATCAGGTTTTGTGATCTACACGGATCTGAAAACGGTCTTCTGGAAAGAGATCTGGAAGCTGCTGGCATTCCCTGTCTGAAACTGGAAAGAGAATATGGCCCCATGGTTGAAACCGGGCGCATCAAAATGAGATTGGACGCTTTTATGGAGAGATTAGACAAATGAGAAAAGAAATCATGGAATATGATCTTGACTGGACGCTCTGGAGCATGATGAGCAATGCCTCTAAACTGTCAAATAGCACCGATAAAGAGCTGGCGTACCTTCTTAAATACATGCCAACCTTCAGCGAGCTGCCCGCACTCTTTTCAGCATTCGGAGAAGCGGGGACCACCTTTTTTGAAATGGCCGGGACGTACCTGAACAATATTCTAACAGCCAGAGAGAGAGGGAAAAAAACTGCCATCACCACTTTTTGTCTCTCCCCAGCCATTTTGTACGCGATGGACGTTGTTCCGGTTACGTTGGAGCTTCTTACGGTGATGGCTACCGTCATGTGGGAAAGAGGGACCGCCGACTACCTGGATTTTTGTATTGAGGCCGGTTTCACCGAGACCTCCTGCTCTTCCCAACGGGGGTCTCTGGGCGCTTATCTGGCCGGTTTGGGCGTCGATATTGATTTCATCGTGAATGATTCTCCCGGAGTATGCGATACGAATGCCAATGCCTTCGCTTTTACAGCTGCTTATCTCGATAAACCGTTTTTTCAATTGAACATGCCATCCGACCTCACCAGTAAAAGGGCAACGGACTATCACCGCAAGGATTTCAAGGCAATGATCAATTTTATTGAGGATCAGACCGGTACAAAGCTGGACCAGGATAAACTCAGGGAAATTCTGGAGGAAGTAAAAATCCAGGAAGAGCTTATCGGTGAAATTGAAGAATTGCAGATGCTGACGCCCAATCCATCTCCAGTTGAATTCTCTTTTTTGGTGTATTCGACCCGGTTTCTGTTTTCAGGCTCAAAAGAGGGCACGAAAGGACTGCGAGTACTTCTGGAACAGATCCGGGAAAACGCAGCCAAAGGCATCAGCGGACTGTCAGGAGGCGTCGAAAAAAGCAGGGCCCTGTTCTGTTATATCGATCACTACACCACTGATATGCGGTTCTGGAAAATGCTGAACAAAAATGGGGTGACGCATCTTGGTAATATTCTGGGAAGATCATGGTATGAAGATTCGCCGCTACCACAACACCAGGGAAACAAGGACGAATCGTTTTCCATTGATACCTCAAATATGGAGGCAATGATCGATACCATGGGGGCCATAAACGCCCGTATGCCCATGATCAAGTCAATCAGAGGACCCTACGACAATCCGCACATGTGGCTGGACGATAATCTGGCCCTCGCAAAAATGTATAATGTTGACTTTATCGTGTACAGTGGCACACCCGGCTGTCGCAATACCTGGGGAATGGTTAAACTGTTCGCCAGGGATACCGAAAAACAAGGCTATCCCACCCATTTGATGTACTCAGACGCCTTTGACGACAGGGTCGAATCCTGGGAAACCACACAGTCACGATTTGAAGAATTTTTGCAGGTAAGGAGGCTGGTATGATAATCACTGGAGGCTGTGATGTCGGATCGCTCACATCGAAAGGCGTTCTGATCAGGGACAACCGCGTCATCGGATCGGAGATTATCAAATCCAAAGTAAAACCACAGAATTCAGCCGATGCAGTTATGTCGGCGGTGCTTGAAAAATGTGGCCTTGGTCGAGACGATGTGCATTATTGGATCGGGACAGGCTACGGTAGAGACAAAATTGATTTTGTGGGTGAGACTCTTTCAGAAATCGCCTGTCATGGAAAAGGAGCAAAATGGCTGATGCCAAAAGCCCGAACGGTTATCGATATCGGTGGACAGGATGCGAAAACATTTAAGATTGATGAAAACGGCAAGGTCGAAAGATTTATTACCAATGACAAATGTGCCTCAGGCACAGGGCGTTTTCTTGAAGTGATGGCCAGAGTGCTCGGGTTGGAGATGGAAGAGATGGGCCGCCTGTCTGCACAGGCCGAGTTCCCAATCACTTTTGCCGCCAGTTGTACCGTTTGGGCGCAGGCGGATGCAATCAAATACCTCAATTCCGGATACAACATCGAAGATATTGCCGCAGGTATCAACAACGCCATGGCAAATAGAGTGGCGGTACTGGTCAGTACGATTAAAGCAGAAAAAGAGATCTGTATGACCGGTGGTGTCGCTAAAAACGCCGGAGTGGTGAATGCACTTGAAAAATTAATCGGACAAAAAATCAGAAGAATCCGCAGACAGGACCCACAATTAGCAGGGGCCATTGGTGCCGCCCTGTATGCCGGGGAAAAGCTGAAACAGGAGAAACCCATATGATTGTCGCAGGATGTGATATTGGCTCTCTGACCGCCAAGGCAGTCATTTTGAAGGACGGAAACGTTGTCTCTACCGCGGTTCACAAGGTAAGTCCGAAACCGGAGGAATCTGCAGAATTGATAATGAACATGGCTCTGGGAAAAGCCGGCTTAACCATGGACGATCTCGATTTTTCAGTGGGTACCGGTTATGGAAAAGACCAGATCTCTTTTATCAATCAAACCGAATCGGAGATATCCTGCCATGGTAAAGGTGCCTGGAGGAGCGACAACTCTATTAGAACCGTGATTGATATCGGGGGACAGGATGCAAAAAGTATTAAACTGGACGAGCAGGGAAACGTGACCCGGTTTATGTATAACGATAAATGTGCGTCCGGCACCGGCAGGTTTATTGAAATCATGGCGGAGGCCCTGGAACTGGACCTGGCGGAAATCAGCTCCCTGGGATTAAAATCCCAAAAGGAACTGCGGCTTTCCAACCAATGCGTGGTGTTTGCCGAAACAGAGGTTATATCATTGATTAATGAAGGCCACAAACTGCCGGATATTATCAATGGATTGAATTTTGCTTTGGCCAGTCGTGTGGCAGCCCTGGCTCAAAGCATCATTGTGGAGGAAAACGTCGTCATGACCGGCGGCGTAGCCAAAAATGCAGGAGTGACCAACATGCTGGAACAACATCTGGGTGTTTCGTTCCTGCAGCACAACGTTGATCCACAAATCAATGGTGCTTTGGGGGCTGCATATTACGCCGAAGAAGCAGTGAAACAATCACCTCTGTCTTAAGGGTTATCATGCGGCTTTTTGACGAAGCCATCGGCGATATTGGTCGGTTTGTCAACGAAAAGAGAGATAAGGGACCGTTCTGGCAATCCGAGGCTGAAACACCGGTTTCCTGGCCCCGGGCCGACCACAACAATATTGTTCTTAAGTCGGATACGGGACTGGAATTGGGCGGTCCCGATGCCGAATCATTGTCCTTTCTGGTTTGGACAAATAGTCCATCGTTGGTATCAGATCATAACATTACGCTGGTGGGTGCTGATTTTGGCGACATATCGCAGCCCACACATCCCTTCGGAAAAGTGGTCATCGTCGCTGGTCGTGATTTTAGCCCTGAAAACGCCCATGACCGCTTCAGGGAACTGGATCTTCTACGTTTGGATTTAGCGCTGAAAGGTTATATGGTACGCGGTGTTTCCCAGGAGCTGAAGGAGTGGAGCCGGATCAGCAAGGAAGCACTGAACATCGGTTTTTCCGTTGAGACCCTTGGCAGTGCCTTGATAGACAAATATAAGGAACTTGACTATGTAACCGCAGCAGAGGTGATTTTTATCTCATCCTCAGCCGAGACCATCAACGAGCTGAGACCAACCGGAGAAAGGGTAAAGGACACCATCAGTGCCATGCGTAAGATGATTGAAGAACTATCATATGATTGTGCAAATTGTGATTTTCAGGAGATTTGCCAGGAGATCGATGACCTTAAGATGTTTAAAAAATTGTAGCCATTCAGTATACCTCCACCGAGGGGATTAGTATTCAAAACACGCATGAATCCATCCCTGGAGCTGTGCGAAAACGTCCTGTTTTCGAGCATTTTGAATCCTAATCCCCTCGGCTCCGGAACACATGGTGAATGGTCCTAAAAAATCGCTGATAAAACCCAAATAGAAATGGAAACAAACAATAAATCACCACAAATCTTTGCTGTCTGCGGTAAAGGCGGTGTTGGCAAGACATGTATCAGCGCTCTATTGGTTAAGAGCCTCGGCCGGGACAAATCGAAAAAAATACTGGCCATAGACGCTGACCCGTCAGTGGGCTTGTCGTACCCCCTGGGAATCCCTGTTTTCAAAACTGTAGATCAAATTAGAAATGATCTGATTTCAACATATGAAAATGGTGACCGCCGCGATAAATTCGAACTTAAATCATGGCTGGATTACGACCTGTTCGATGCGTTGCAGGAGAGAGAAAATATCGCCTTCCTGGCAATTGGACGACCGGAAACAGAGGGCTGCTACTGTAAAGTAAACAGCCTTCTGAAAGAAACCATCAAAGAGATATCAAACGGATTTGATTATGTTGTCATTGATGCGGAAGCGGGTGTCGAACAGATAAACCGGCGGGTCATGGAGATGGTGACACACCTGATTCTGGTAACGGATGTCTCTGCCAGGAGTCGTCAGATTGTATACACGATAGAAGAACTGGCGCGGAAAACAATCTCTTTTAAAAAATCCGGCGTACTTTTCAATCGCGTTCAAAATCCAGCGGACCTCAATTCCATCCTGACTGATTTCCGTCTACCGGTCATCGGCACCCTGCCTGAAAGCGAACTCATTCGACAATTTGATAAAGATGACCGGAATTTTTTCGAACTCCCAAGCTGTGACGTTGAAATAGTGTTTCAGAAAGATATTGACTCATTTTTCCTGAGCGATCTGCAGTAAGTCATCATACGACAGGGGCCATGAGTCAGTTTCATTACTCACCGGTGCTGAGATAATCCTCTTTTAGCTTGGACTTCATTATCTTTCCCACTGGCGTCAGGGGCAACGCGTCTTTGAAAACCACTTGCTTTGGCACTTTGTAATCGGCCAGATGCTGGGCACAATAGGACTTTATCTCCTCATCAGACAGTTCTGCGTCAGGGGCCAGCACGATATAATATCGCCCCACTTCACCCAGAACGGGATCCGTGACACCAATGCCTGCTGCCATCTGAACGTTGGGGTGTTTTGTCAGTAGATTTTCGACTTCCACAGGATATACATTGAATCCTCCCTGCAGATACATCTCTTTCTTTCGTCCCATCAAGGTGATGTACCCCTCACTATCGATAAATCCCATATCCCCGGTATGCAGCCAGCCATCCTCACCAAAAGCTTCCCTGGTTTCCTCCGGCATCTTGAAATATCCCCGACAGACGGCAGCGGCTTTAAAACAGAGCTCACCGGTCTCTCCAACAGGCATCTCTTTGTTTTCTTTATCCACAATTTTTGCTTCAAAAGAGCCCAGGGGTTTGCCAATTGTTTTAATCGTTTTTTCAGGAGGGCTGTCCCAAGGACTCATCACCACCGCCCCGGAAGACTCACTCAGACCGTAGAGATTCATCAGGGTTGCATTGGGATACGCATCTTTAATCTGGTCTAAAAGTTCCGGTTCCACATTGGAACCACCTGCTGCAACAACTCGCACGGCACTTGTATCCCAGGATTTGAAATTCTCGCTCCAGAAGAGCAGGGTGAACAGCGTAGGGACCCCGCCGAAAAAGGTTGGGTTGTGAATCCTGGCCTGTTTAATAATCTCCTCAAGGTCCACGAATGCAATCAAAACGATCTTCAACCTGCCCGTCAGACCCGCAAGTATGGTGCAGGTGATGCCGCCCACATGATTAAAGGGAAGCACAGCCAGCATGACATCTTTATCGGAAATCCGGCAGTGCTCGGCCTGGGCCCGGGCTGAGGCCAGGTGACTGGCATGGGATATAGCCGCTCCCTTGGGTTTGCCGGTTGTACCGGAGGTATAGATAATCATATCCAGATCTTCCGGTTTAACGGCGGCCTTTCTCTCATCCAAAGCAGACGGGTCAACTGCGGTATTCAAGAGATTGTCAAAGGAACTACTCCCTGCAAATCCCTCACCTCCAATAAAAATGAAATGCTTGACGGAAGGAATCCTCTCCTTGAAACCGTCAAAAAAGGATACATAATCCATATCCGCAAAGTTTGTCAGGGACACAACACCAAGCGCTTCGCTCTGGTTTAACATGTAGTCCAGTTCCTGATCCCGGTACCTGACATTCAGCCCGACAATGGTCAGACCAATCTTAACAGCAGCAAAAAAGGTGTACAGCCATTCCAATTGATTCAGCCCGATGATACCAAGTCGATCCCCAGGCTTAAACCCAAGATCCATCAAACCACACGCTACACGATCTGAAGTGGCATCCATTTCCCTGAATGATACTTCTTTTCCCTGGTAAACATACCCAACGCTATCCGGATGACTTTTGACAGCTTCTTGAAGCGCTCCACCGATTACCTCACTATTCATCATGCCAGCCATTTATACCCCCCTCTTATCGATTAGGATTGAACGTACCTCCGTTGGGCCTTAACACCCAACTCAATTGACGCAAACATACTGAATTACAAGGAGTTTTATAAAATTCGACTCAATGGTATCCGGTTCAAAAACCGATGTACAGAAGAAAATCAGTTTAGGAGTCTGCTTCTTGTTCTAATCTTGCCGGTATTCCAATCAACCTGGTTATCAGGACACAAGTCTTATTGCCTTAACCAGCAGAGAGAATCCAAGCAGCAACAGGCAGAAATAGATGATGCGACTGAATCGTTCGGTTGGAATACGACGATTGAGTCGCCGTCCTATTATTGTGCTGAAAGCGGTTATCGGAAGGCTCAGGAGGGAATAGTGCAGGACGTTTTCAGTATAAAGGCCCATCAACCAATGACTACTGACCACCAGGATACTTAAAGGCAGGAAAAAACTGAAGATAGTAACTCTGAAGATGGAAGGTGGCCATTTTTTCAGTGCACCGTAGACGATAACAGGTGGCCCTCCCATATTGTATGCGGCACCAATTATTCCTGACATTAGACCGAAGATATATGACGGCCATTCAGCCTTCACCGTCATATTAATTCGTCCGTAAAGCGAATAAAGTGCAAACAGGATAATCGTCAGTGCCAGAATAATCTTCATGATGCCGTCACCGGCCCCTTTGAGGAAAAAAAGACCAATTGGGATCCCTACCGCGCTGGCGGCAACCAGTTTCCAAATATTCCTGAAATCCAGTTCCTTTCTGCTTTGGAGAAAAACAAACGTGGACATGTAAAGTAAGACAATCGCGATCAGGGGTGTTGCGGTTTTAATATCCACGATCAAAGCCAATAGGGGCATACCGATCAAACCCACTCCAAACCCGAGGGTTGACGCGATAAAAGTTGATAAAAATATGATGCCTAAAATGCTGACTGTCTGAACATCCATTTTATCTGGTTCCGGGTAAAATATCGTGTTTACTCTAAGGGATCGTACAAAGATGACTTGGCCGAAGAATATCTCTTATGCTGTCACAGTTTTTCAAAAAGTCAATGATTGTCTAGAGCTCCCCTTGATTGCAGTTAAGCGCCCTAGAAAACCTTACGTGGAGCCGACCCTGATCTATTTGCAGAAGTCCCTAAAACGACGGATATTCTGCAAACAACATGTGACAGCAACGTGTTTCTAACGAAACACTTGACCAATTTATGAGCCGCCCCTTAATGAGATTATAACTGGAGACGAAGATGAAAAAACTTCATGTCGCGTATATAGGCATGGCCCTGGCTTTGTTGTTTGCGCTTCCCTATTACCTGGCGTTTGGATAGCCACCTGCGAACTATTCTCGCGGGGACCTCAGTCCCCCAGGCCAACTTAGAGAACAGGGATTTCGTGAAGACTGACAACCTGATCAATTCATCGGCGATGACCCCAGCCTTGCAATCCTTCCAGAACTGGAGATGTTCATCTCCAGGGTTCCTGTCACATTTATAACCACAGTTCAGAAGCTGGTAAGTACCTGCCATCATAAAAAACCTGCAGAAGAAATTGAAAAGTTGCTGCCATCTGTCAATTCAGAACTACTACCCAGGTTGACGGTCTTTGAAACACTGGATATCCTGGAAGGCGAACCCTCTGTACCGGCAGCATATGATCTGAATTATTTGTAAACCATCAAGCGACTCACCTTCCATTGAACAACATCATGAAATCAATCGGCATCATCGCCAACCCCTCCTCCGGCCGAGACATCAGAAGACTGGTCGCTTCCGGTACCATCATCTCAAATAATGAAAAAGCCAACACCGTACGCAGAATACTGCTCGGCCTGGATTCCATGGGAGTTGAAAACGCGTTTATCATGCGGGATTGCGCTCATATAGGGCCCTCGGCGGTGCGGAACCTGGATCTAACCCTCCAGGTTGAAAATCTGGATATACCAATGACCAACTGCCAGCAAGACTCGACTCTGGCGGCCAGGGCCATGGAGGAAATGGGTGTTGCCTGCATCATCGTTCTCGGCGGGGATGGAACCAATCGTGTTGTTGCCAAAGGTTGCGGCAATACGCCTTTGCTCTCGATTTCAACCGGTACCAACAATGCCTTCTGTGAAATGGTTGAGGGAACCCTGGTCGGTCTTGGAGCGGCAGTGCTGGCATTGGGTGTTGTTGATGTGGAGACGGTGACAGAGCAGATGCCGATCCTGGAACTGTGGAACGGGTCCCGGCTACTGGACATCGGGCTGGTTGATCTGGTCGTTTCGTCAATGGAACATATTGGTTCCCGGGCCATCTGGGACGAAACCACACTGGAAGAGGTATTTCTGACACGATCAGAACCGGGGACAATCGGTTTTTCTTCACTGGGTTGGCATCTGCATCCGATAACGCCGCTGGAACCCAGGGGTTTACATATCATGCTGGGTGAGGGTGCCTATCGGGTTAAGGCTGCTATTGCACCGGGACTGATTCGGGATATTCCGATCAGGGATCACCGCTTGCTGGAGGTGGGTCAAGCTGCGAAAATAAAGCCGCGACAGGGTGTTATTGCCCTGGATGGCGAGCGTGAGCATACCATGACGGAGAACGACAACATCTCAATCCGATACAACCCTTGCGGCCCCCGGGTGGTAAACTTGACAAAAGCATTGGAAGCGGCTTCGGGATCCCCCTGCTTTATACAGCGCTTGTAACATGGATTAATGACCAGGGTTCACGCGTTTAGAACCATCATCCAGTCAGAGATCGACAGACCTGTGGTTTCCACTTCCTGCTCTGAATAGAAACGCTCAAGAATGGTCTGTAATTCGGAGGTGTGCACCCCTTCCAGTTTTGTTTCCAGTAAGCCGATGGCATCAGGTGGGTAGCAGAAAAAATCGCCGGAAAGGATGACATCATATAGCCGGTCCTCCCTGACCTCATATGTCGCCTTAACCAGACCGCCCGGCGCCTTGTGCATCTTCTGGACAATATTAACCCCGGTCTGGATCTTAACCTGACGCCCAATCTGCTTTTTCCCTTTCTGATGGAGCCATTCAGGGGTAAACATTCGGGTAGCAATCTCATCCATTTTTGATGTCAGGCTTTCATCAACCTTTTTCTCCTGAAAGTCACCAAGCATTTTTTCAAATTGGGACACCAGGAGGTCGTTCAGGTTGAACTCGTTCCACAGTTCTGCTTTTTTCGGCTCCAGCTCCCGCCGGATGGTCGTCAGGTTTTCCTGCAGTGTCTTGTGTACCTTGTCCCTGAACTTCTCATCGGGCACCTTCAGCACCTTGGACATCATCTCATAGTTGAAATCAAAAATCAGGTTCCCCACAAATACGACACAATCGCCTATTTCTCCCACACCGGTGCCTGAAATCTTCCGTGTTCCGGCCAGAACGTCGTTAACCGGTTTAAACTCCACCGGAACACCCACCTGCCGATAGGTATCGATGACCGGCTCGAGAAATCGCTGGTAAAACACCTCTTTTCTAAGAGGGATCAAAGGGTTGTCACGCTTGAGGATCAATTGGAAGAAAAACTGGTTCCCATCGAGGTATACGGCTCCTCCACCGACCTCCCTTCGAAATACCGGAATTTGATGGGTCTCACAGAATGAGAGATCAACTTCGGCATCAGCCTCCTGGTGATAGCCGATGCAGACGTAAGGTGTTGACGGTGACAGCAGCACCAGGGCCTCTTTTCCAGAATAGGCCAGGGCATGATAGAGCAGTTGAGATTCCTCCCAGGTAACCTTTCCTAATTTATACAGATCCATTAATCTTCCTTTTCTGGCAGGGCCTTTTCGATCAGTTGGGTGATATCCAAAACATCCAGCCCGATCTTGTTTCGTTTAACGTAAGTATTCATGGTCCGCACGCATTGCTGGCAGGCGGTCACAATAGTGCCGGCACCTGTGGCAAGCGCCTCTTCGATTTTTTCCCCGGCAATGGCAGCTGTAAGATCCTTATCGATCATCTCCAGGTTACCGCCGCCGCCACAACAGGCGCACTTATCCCGGTTCCGTTTCATTTCCACCAGCTTGACCCCGGGAATGGAGCGGATAACACGACGGGGCTCTTCATAAACATTGGACCCCCGGCCAAGATCGCAGGGATCGTGGTAGGTAACAGTCATCGGCAGTTCCTGCATCGGGACACGGCCCTCCCGGATCAAATCGTAGACATACTCTGTGAAGTGAACCAGTTTAAACACATCGGGGTAGTGTTCCCGCCACATCTGGTAACAGGAAGGACAGGCGAAAACGATGGTGTCGGCGCCCTTTTCTCGAACTGCCTCGATATTATGTTCAATCACCTCAGCCGTCATTTCCCTCAGACCGGCACCCAGAAGCGGAAACCCGCAGCACCACTCATCCTCCCCCAGGAGGGTAAAGTCGACTTCAGCTGCCTGGAAGATCCGGGAAAGGGCAATCGGTATCTGCTGAGCCATGGGAAAATAGGATGAGACGCAACCAGTGAAGTAGACGACTTCAGCCTGTTCCTTGATGAACCCCTCCTTCGGTGCATCCGGCATATCATCAACCCAGTCGGCTCGCTCCTCGTTATCCTCGTCAAAGACATTGTGGCTTTCTGAAATATTCTCCCCGATCACGTTCACTTTTTTCGGGTAGGCGGATGAGTGCACGAGGTCCTGGCGCAACGACACCCAGATATCCTTGAGGCGGATCCCTACCGGACATACCGCTTCACAGTTACCGCAAAGGGTGCACTTGAATACCGTGTCCCCGAACTGGGACAGCTCCTCTTCGGTCATGCGGTATTTTTTAAACAGCTTTCCCAGAAAACCTGATCGGGAGCGTTGCAGCCTTTTCAACTGATGCAGCCGGTAGACACCGGAAAGTTTAGCATCCCCAGCGGCTGATACTGCAGGACAGGCATCAGCGCAAAGGGAGCACGCAGAGCAGGCCTCCAGTGTGATCATTTCGGAAACGGAATAGTCCTGGTTGGCCATATTAATCCTGCTTGTACTTCTCAATGTCGTCCAACACCCATTTCTCAATGCCAGCGGCACCTTGAATCAAATCACCCATCTCTCCGAGATCGTCAGGCCTGACCTTATACATCCATCCGGCACCGTAGCAGTCACTGTTGATCAGGGCGGGGTTGGTTTCCAGTTCCTGGTTGGATTCAACCAGCTCGCCATTGACTGGGGCGTAAACCTTTCCCAGCCATTTCCCGGATTCCACCTGGGCAAACTTCTTCCCTTTTTTGAGTTTTTTCCCTTCAAATGGGAGCTGAATATAGACAATTTCCCCGGCCATTTTCTGGGCGAAGTCGTCCATACCGATCACCAGCAGGTCGCCTTCCTGCTTGACCCAGTAGTGGTTCTCTTCGTAGTGCAGTTCGTCCGGCATGTTATAGTCTTGTATCTGCATGAAACCCTCCTGATTCTTTTTGGTTAACTGATCGCGAACTTCTTAGTGATTATGGTCCTGGGCCGCGTTAATGGCTATAGCGATCGGTGCCATCACGATGTGAAACATTCGGCTGAAGGGCAGCCAGATAATAAAGGCCCCTGTCAGAATCGCATGCAGATACCACAGATACCCGTATAGCGCAGCCGATCCGTTCAGGTTATTAAAAATCAAGCTTATCGCATACCCCAAAAACGCAAATTGCTGACCGGCGCTGTCAATTGTCATGGCAATGCGCACCCCTTCAAGGACGAATCCGACCAGGATAATGCCACCCATCAGGCTGATTGATAACCACTCCTGCCTGGGAAGACCGGGCCACTGATGTTTGCGGCTGGCAATTTTCCTGGATACTGTCAAGCCGACACCCACAATAATCAGAACACCCGTCAGGTCAAACAGAAACGCCCCCAGTGGATGGTTTTTATCAAGCAGACCTCTTGTCACTTCCCACTGGGGGAAAAACAGCGAGATTAATAAAACAGTCATGCCAAAACCAAACCTCAGCAGAAAGGAATAAAATATCAAGCTATGACTGAGCCAACGCGTTTTTGATTGAAAAAACAGTTTTCTCTGGACAAGCCCATCCAGCAGTACCGCTTTGAGAACAGTTCCCATTCGCCTGGAAAAAATGACGCGCACTATGGCTCGAAATGTCTTTGCAATTCTGGAGATCGCGCTCTCCTGGCTGTCAGGGCCTGTGCCAGCGGTTAACCAGAGCGAGATCAGACCCGCAAATATCAGGAGTGAGATGATCAGTGTCACAAGGGTGATCGGGTCAGATACCGTGAACGTTGCTGTATGACAAGTCATGCAGATGACACTCTTGACCGGCAGGACCATCTCGGACGCACCAAACTCGTTACCTTTTGTGTGACACCGAACACAATTGATTTCCTGCTCGGTATCAACCAGACGATGAATATTGGTTGTGCCTCCTTCAGTTGTTTTGTGTTGCCAGGATATCCTGCCAGCTTCTTGATCTACAGTGATATCCCCCTGGAGGTGGCAGGACCGGCAGTCGACGCTGGAATGTGCATCGTGGATCTCCCCTTCATTGTGGGGCGTGTGACACGTTTCGCAGCTTTGGACTGTATTGATGTGTCCGTAAGTAGCGGAACTGATGTGGCAGTCCGTGCAGCGATTACCGGCATGTTCTGTCGCCTGGTATGCTGAAGTGTCGATAACCGGTATGTGTCTGAAGGCTTCCTGATCTGCATATTTACCGGCCTGATCATGGCAGTTAAAACAAAGGGCGGCCTCACGGCTGGACTCTGTTGTTCCCTCCGCAGCAGACGCGCTATGACACTCAAGGCAGCCGGCGTCTTTCCCGCACTCATCCGGTAGAATCTGGTTTTCTGAAACCGGCCGGCAACGGTCCCCTCTCGCACCATCAGTTACAGGGGCATTCGCTTTGGAGCTTGTGACGGTATGGGGATCGTGGCACTCGATACAGTTCGCGTACTTCTCCTGGTTCTGAAAGCGGATCCGTCCATGAACCCCCTTTTCATAATCCGATAACGTCGTTTCGTGACAATCAGAACCGCTGCAACTCTCTTTATCGAAAAAGTCAGCCGCTTCCCGGGTGATGTCTGTCGGATCCGGATGAACCGACGATTCTTCGACAGAGCTATGGCACTGGACGCAGAACAGATTTCCATGGGCGGAGGATTCATACTGCTGCATATCAATAAACCAGGAGAGATGAACGTCATACTTCCCCGGTTCAGCAGCAACAGGCGCGGACAGGGAAATAGCCAGGCAACTCCACAACAAAATCGCCACCACCCTCTGATTGAATATGTTTTTAAATGTAAATGTCATCACTCATATTTGGAAGGGTTTCCAACACCGGAACCGGGTGTAGACTCGATCCAGAGATCGTCTCCCTCTTCGGCTTCTCGTTTCAAGTCACCTGCTGTCTTAACCAGTATGATTGTAATACCCGACAGCAGTACTGCAATCACAAGCCAGAATATGCCCATGAATATCAGGTGCCCCATATCCCAGACCCATTCAAAACTACCCGGAA
>JAOZRE010000395.1 GCA_029940215.1 bacterium
TTCCGCTGACAGCGGTATATGGCATACCATCCAGCCGGGTGAGGGCCTGGAGCAGATCAGTCAGAAATATAAGGTCAGCAGGTTGAAACTACAGCAGATCAATGATATTTATGATCCTAGCGACCTCAACCCGGGGATGCGGATTTTTGTTCCCCGCCCTCGAGTGCTTCAATCGCGAAAACCGGTTAAAAAACGTCCTGTTTCCCGGAAGACGGCGAGACTTTTATGGCCGGCCGGAGGTACCATTTCTTCAGGTTACGGTATTCGGCACGGCAAAATGCACCAGGGAATTGATATTACCAAGGATGGTGGAAGGGAAATTCGTGCCGCAGGATCTGGAAAAGTGATATTCGCCGGGGGAAAAAGTGGGTATGGCAGAACTATTATTATCGATCATGGCGGTGGATTGTCTACTTTGTATGCCCACAATGCCAAACTATATGTCCGAAAAGGAAGTCGTGTGAAGCAAGGTACCATAATTTCCAAAATGGGAGCTAGTGGTGCGTCAAAGGGAATTCACCTTCATTTCGAAGTTCGCCTGCGAAACAAACCTCAAAACCCACTTCGCTATTTAGCCATCCGTTGATCCTGCGGCCTTCAGTCAAGCCTGCCCGCTTTTCCGTTTTTGTCAGGTAGCAATTATTGACAGAACGGCTTTTTCACAATATGTTATAGAAAAAATCACGGAGTCGCCCACACTAGCGAACAAGTCCTGAATGACACAGGCGTCGTTTCCCGTCCTGCGATCAACACCGTTCCACCAGAACATGTGGCGCTTTCTGAATTTTCAACAGACCCGGAGAATATATGAGTGAATCTATTTGGCACCGCAGTGAATGCAGCCCCGGCCGATCCTATATGCTTGGAACAGATCCTTATGTCAAATATGATGATCAGGAAGCTATCATTTCCACCATTAAAGAGTCTCTTAAGCAGTATATTAACATTAAGGCCGCTGTCCGACTGACACTGGACACGGAACAGAGCAACACGGAGCGGACCATCATTGCTGTACCGTTTGAATCAGGTAATGAACAAATGCTGACCAATCTTGCTCGGACGCTCTCCCAGACCTTGATAGGGTACTACATCAGTGCGGAGCCTAAGACCAGCCATTTTGGGATTTCCAACCTGGTGCTGGAAGGTAAATTCAACAGTCTCCTGAAGCGGGAGATGGAAAAACTGCTGGTTCAGATCCAGGAACGGCCGGATATGGCGGGTCGGCTGTTAGCCAATGTTGAATTGACCAGCAATGTCCCCGTTCCTGAAACAGGAGATATCTTTTTGGCCGATACGATCCGCAAGGGTCTTGATATTCATATTGGCTATCGCATCTTTATCACCGGCACTGATATCAACTACACAAAAATATTCATTCCGTTGACAGCCGGCAAGGAGATTATAGATCACGTTTACTACAATCTTGAACAGATTCTGCATCATAATTTCATCGCCTACGACGAATCGGGAGACCGGTACCTGTCCGTCAGTGAAACACTGATTTTCAAAGACCTGGAAGCAACCCTCAAGCGTGCGAAATCAAAGGAAATGACCCGGAACAAGATTCTAAATAACCTGCAGTTTAATACAATTGAGAAGCATAAACTAGTTCCGGAGTTGGAAATGCTGGCGGGGGACAGTCTGTACGATTTCCTGAATCATGTTCAGGACACGAAACTGCAGCAGGCTACAGAGCAATCACGGGAACTGTATGTGTCATACCTGCAGGAAACGGTGCACGCTCTGTCCGAAACAGCGGAAGCCACTGCTGCAGGCAAAGAGGCGAAAGCGGCAGAGGAGGAGGTCGAGAAGGCACCTCAAAAGCCAGTGAGAAGAACACGGGAAGGATCAGTACCCCTTCCGGCTAGAGCAACAACCGGTCGTCAGGCGGCTCCCGGAAGGAGGGCTCCTGGTGTGCCACAGCGTGGAAGAACCCCGATACAACCAAATTCTCAGGTTTCGCTGCCCCCTCGTGAAACTGTTCGGGTTCCCCCCCCGAGAGTACCTATCCCGGACAAGGTTAAAGTCTAATTTGCTGAATGACAGCGGTTTGCTATCCATCGATGTGGACCGCTTTTTAAATATCTGTCAGAGAGTTATCATCCCCGCTCAATTCAAGAGGCCATCCACCTTCGTTACAACCACCCCCTGCGCACTCAGTTTAGGAAGTTGTTTTGCCAGGACGGTATAGGTTATTTCATATGGGTGTCCGATGGCGATAGCCCATCCCCTCTTTTTAGCCAGCCTGACCGCTTTATAAAGCTGCTTCTCAATAAGCTGTTCATTTCGATCATTATCGAGAAAAATATCCCGGGAGAGGTAGGGAACGGAATGCTTCATGGCAGCTACTTTCGCTGTTTTTCCCGGGGCGGTTTTGCTGTCCAGGAAGAACAGATTGTTCTGGTTCAGCACGCGCATGACGACATCAAGTCCGTCTGCGTACTGTGAATAGGCAGAACCCATGTGGTTGTTTACGCCAACCACATAGGGGACTGTGCTCAGGTTAAGGGTGAGTTTGGCGTTGAGCTCTTCTGTGGTATCATCCAGCAGAAGTGCGCCCAATCCGGGATCAAACCTTGGCCAGTCTTTTGGCTGCATGGGCAGATGGAGGATGACCTGTCGCCCTGCCTGAGTCGCTATTTCTGCCGTATCCCGGCTGAATGCCTGTTGGGGTAATACCGAATAGGTTATGTCGAAATCAAGCGAAATCAAATGGTTGAAAACATCCATCTGGTATCCGAGGTCGTCTATGACGATCGCGAGCCTGATTGTATCCTTTATTGCTCTCACTGTCTTTTCCGAGCCGTTCATCTCAACTGCATCCTTGTAATTGGCCTTGTTCCCCTGTTCTGGAGAAACAGGATGAGTTGACTCCAGCAGGATGCGTATCCAGGTACCCTTATCTTTTTTCAATTCCATCTGATAGCAGGCACCAGCTGTCTGGCGAGCCGGGCATCCCATTCGAATGGCCATCTGCATCCCTTGCTGTGCTGCGAATTCTTCGGACAGGTCGGAGATAAGCGACAGATTTAGAAACTGATACTGTTGGTGAAAAACTGGAATTGAGGGCTCCGCCTTCAGCGAATCGTCAGGGTCCGGCTTCTTTTTTAAAGGGCCGGATGATAGCAATCCGCCATGGTTTTCCTTGAGGTATCGGCTGAAATGAAGGAAAAATTCCTGTTTCTGCCGGTAAGCTGCGCTGGCGACTTTTTCGGAGGTCGGCGTGTCATCCGGAAAACGTGGTGAACGGAGGAGGAAGACAATACTCAGTAGCAGCAGGAGGATGAGAAGTCCGCTGACAATGGAAATCATCCGGTTTTTCTGCAGAAATTCAAAAAGTCTATTCATCTAATGAAAACCATTTTCCTGACAATCTGCCTGCAGGACAACTGTCAACCCCCTTACAGGGTTGACGTTCCGATGTATACCGCACTGCAATCCATGTCAGTGGGGGGATAACAATAATCGGAGCGGTTGTCTGGCGGGCAGCCTGAAAAGTGTTTGTTTGTGTTAAATGCTCGGGGGAAATGCCATGGTGAAAAATCCGTTGACCGGCTAATATACGGGTTTATAGTCAAAAAAGTGCCGTGTTTCAAGCTTGCGATAGGTGTGTGATTGTCCTCTGGCTATGAAAGAGTGCGTGATGGCCCCGTTTGGTGTCAAGTCGACCCCTTCCAGGAATTTGCCGTCGGTGACACCTGTGGCAGCCATTGATACATCATTGCTTAATATCAGATCCTCTGCCCGAAAGATCTTTTCAAAATCGTCAATCCCTTCTGCCCGCGCAAGTTCCTTGTCCCGTTCGTTCTCATAGAATACTTTTCCTTCGAAATACCCACCCAGACACTTAATGGCAGCTGCGACCATTACGCCTTCTGGCGCAAACCCGTAACCCATGAAGATGTCTACCTTCTTTCCCATGATAGCGGCCAGGCAGCCGGATATTTCACCTTCTGAGATCAATTTAATGCGTGCTCCAGTTTCCTTGACTTCGTGGATCAACCTGTGATGGCGGGCATGATCCAAAATACAGACTGTGACACTTTCGGTGTATTTTTTTAATGCGCGGGATACTCTTTTGATATTGATAGCTGGAGGCTGTAAGATATCGATAACCCCGTATGCCTCAGAACCAACTACCATTTTGAACATGCTCAGGTTTGGGAGTGATTGAATTCCGCCGTCTTCAGCCAGAACCGCACAGGAAATTGCATTGTTA
>JAOZRE010000396.1 GCA_029940215.1 bacterium
TCAAGTCGTCAATAGCTTCAGGCTTCAGTGTTTATAGCGGCTATGGTGTTGAAAATAATATTTTGAACAGCGATTGGCTGGAATTGGACAGCCCCAAATATCTTTCAACTGCAGATTTTTTCTACTCAAGAAAAAAAAACAGAATAAGCAATTTGAGCTTATATGCTTTTCTGAACTATTCGCACTACCCGGATTTGGATACGGAAAGCGACAGACAGGAGTTGTTCACCCGTGCAAAAGGGAAGTTCTGGATAGACGGAGAGAATTCCCTGGGCGCCGCTCTTTCATATTTGTACCAGCTCTCTTTTGACACGGATAATGCTGTCGAGGATGAACCAATTCCCGAATACAGGAACGAAGAGGTTATATTCTCCCCATTCTGGGAAAGAGACCTTGGAGGCAATTGCTTTATCAGGAACGAATTCGAATTTTTTCACAAAGAAACGCAGGAACCCGCTGATAATTTCGACCGTTTTAAATGGATTGTCCTGATTAAAAAGGGTTACGAGAAAGGCTCGGAAAGCCGTATCGTTGTGGATGCCGGTCAGACTTTCTACGACGAGGGTGAAAGCCTGGACCTGGAAGGTTATCCACTTGAAGGCACGAGTTTGAAAACAGAATCTCTGAGTCTGAGCTTATCAAACAGTCATTTCTGCTCCGCAAGCAGTGTTATTAACCTTAAGTCAAAGCTTATACTGCTGACACAGAAAGATAACGGCCCCGGATATTATAATTACGATTATTATTATCTGGGAGAGACACTTCAGATTCAATGGACTGATTGGAAACTCAGTTCCACAGTCAGTGCCACTCAATACCGTTACGCCGAAAGGAAGTCGGCATCAGCCACCGACAACTCAGAAGCGCTTTATAACCTGCTCTTTGAAATCGATGCCGCACTGGAAAAGAAAATTGGGAACGATTTTTTGGCCACAATCGAAGCAGTCGCGCTTCAATCAACATCAAACGACGTAAGTATGGAGTATTCATCAGATTCCATTCTGGTTGGCCTTTTCTATTATTTTTAGGGTAAAGAAATGTGCTCAACTCAGCTTTCGGTAAAAAACAGATGAGAAAAATTGCCCCTTTCCATGTTTTTGGCATCGCGGTATTTCTAACCCTCACTATTTTTACATTGGTGGTAGTTGGCATTAACCTTAATCTAAGAGAAGAGATCCGCAAGCAGATCATCAATCGTGATGCAGAAACAATTTATCTGTTTTCCATGATGGACCGTTCGGGCGACAACATCGAAAAACTGTCTGACCACGTCACCCCCTGGATAAAGAAAAACAGCAGCCTGACATCGTTGCTCTGGTCTTCAGACCTGAAAGGAATTGTTGCCTTGCAGATTTTTGATGCAGAAGGCAGCCTCAGATCACAGATCCCGAGGAACCTCACTCCTGCGGACCTAAAAGATGAAGATTTTTCAAAGCTCCAACAACTCATTCCCGTTAGCAAATTTCATGACGAAATCTGGCTCTATTCTCTATTTGACGATCCCCGCTTCATCCTGATGGATTCACCGGTTCCCCTTCTCGAGGTTATTATACCGATACATGGGGAAAAACCCAAAAAACTTGAAGCAATATTGCAGTACTGGATAGAAGGCAACAGCATGTCAGAGGAACTCTCCCAACTCAACAGGCAAATCATCGAACAGACACTGTTAGCACTTGGCATCGGCTACCTGACAATCCTGACCGTTTTAATATTTGCGTATAGGCAACTGACGTCTGCTAATAAGTCCCTTTTTGATGAAATTGACCAGCGAATAACAGCTGAAAAGGCACTCAAAAAAGCCCATGCCGAACTGGAAATCAGAGTTGAAGACCGAACAAAGGATTATAAAGACGCAAAAGAAGAAGCAGAACAGGCAAACCGAATGAAAAGTGAGTTTCTAGCAAATATGTCACATGAATTTCGCACGCCGATGCATCATATTCTGGCCTTTTCACAACTCGGCATCAAGAAGATAGACAACCTCGATCAGGATAAACAGCTGCAGTATTTCTCACGAATTAATTCTTCGGGAAATAGTCTGATGCATCTGATCAACGATCTGTTGGACTTGTCAAAACTGGAATCCGGGCGAGGCTACTATCAAAAGAAAATGACCAACGTGGCTCTGATTTTGAATCACCTGATCTCAGATTTCTCACTCTCCGCCAAAGACAAATCTATTCGTTTCGAGATAAATACTCCAACAGTACCGACTGCTGTTGTCTGCGATGAAATAAAAATCGGCCAGGTATTTCGCAATCTCATATTAAATGCGTTGAAAGTTACACAGCCCGAAAATTCGATTTCAATCTCATTTGGAGAAGGAAAACTTGGCAACAGAGAAGAGGAGACTGAGAAACGCGCCCTGATGGTCAGTATTAAAGATCGGGGGGTTGGCATTCAGGAAAATGAGCTGGAG
Source organism: bacterium (assembly GCA_029940215.1). Lineage (GTDB taxonomy): Bacteria > SAR324 > SAR324 > XYD2-FULL-50-16 > XYD2-FULL-50-16 > JAHJRI01. The sequence goes on from JAOZRE010000396.1 coordinate 2,423, forward strand.
TCGATTTTTGATAAATTCATGCAAAGCAGCAAAACGAAAACAGGGGCAGGTGGCACCGGTCTTGGCTTGGCAATCTGCCAGGAGATTATCAAGGACCACAACGGAAGAATCTGGGCCGAAAATAACACCGAAGGCGGAGCAACATTCTGTTTTCTTTTGCCTTATGAGCCCGAAAGATCTTAAACAGTTTTCTCATCTCCTTCCTCATACAGGTACATTCACGTGAGCGATATAACTCAAATCCGTGTTGGCAAATTTAAGATCGGCATTGTCGGCCTGAAAAACGCCCTGGCCGAAATGGTAGAAAACAGCAGCAACCTGTCTGATGAACAGATCGGGAATCTGTTGCTGAATGAGCTCACCCGACATAACTACATCGGGTCAGATCTGAAGGAGGAATATGCTACGGCGTTTCTGCGCGAATACAAAAAGCATATCGGGCAACCCGTGATCGAAGAAGCAGGCGATGGCCTTCAGATAAAGGTGCTGGGACCCGGATGTGCCCGCTGCGAAAAGCTGGAAAATGAGGTGATGGCCGTCCTTTCCGAGAATGGCATCATGGCGGACCTGGAACATGTCCGTGACGTAGCCGAGATTGGGACATACGGTATAATGGGGATGCCTGCCCTGCTAATCAATGGTGAAGTCAAAGCCACCGGATCCGTCCCATCCAGAGCCAAACTTAAAGCCTGGATCGAAGCGGCTTCCCGATAAGGTTAGCACCCCGGTTACGAGAAGCTGCGACACATTTATTGCCCTACATCCTTACGACAACACCTCTCTGGCAAATTCTTTGGCTTTGGCTTCATCTTCGGTATCGGGATGACCGGTCATCTGTTTGACAACCTCAGCCCACTGTTCATCTGTCGCATTCTGGCTCTGCTTCACCATGTCATGTATGGCTTCTGTCAAAAATCCCTGGCAATCAAAGCAGCCCTTATATTCAATTCCTTTATCTTTACAAGCCGTCATGATCGGTTCTGTAAATCCACCCATATCCTGATCTGAATAGGCGGCTGCTGAATGGGTAATGAACCCGGCCAGTTGTTTGCTGGCACCAGATTGAAGATCGCCCAGAAATGTCTTCACCTGAGCCGCCAGATTGGCAGCATGAAGGGGTGAGCCGATAAAGATCAGATCATATCCACTTACCGTACCCGCATCAACCTCTTCCATTTTTTTTATTTCAGTATCGTTATCCTGAGCCGCAACTTCTCCGATAGCCCTGGCTATTTTTTCAGTGTTCCCGGTCTGGCTGAAATAGGTAATTAGAATCTTCATGGGTTACTCCTTTCAAAGGGGATATTGAATTTTTTACGATAGTAATAACTATCTCACAGTCAATAGACAATCAATCGAATCCACGTTGCCAATTTGAAATTTGAGTATAGTAATTTCTTACAGGCTTGACAAGGTCATTTCAAAGCGGAACCATACATTTTTAGACATCAGTAAAATATCCACGATAAAACCTGAATAAAATTGGTATTCCCGACGGACTTAGCCCGGGAACTGACCTGATTGATGAAAGGAAAAAACTGAAATAGTGCTGGAAGATGGATAGCCTGACCCGCCAGTTCGACTTCTGACAGGGAAGGCAGGGCAAATTTGTTCTGCCTCGCAAAGTCACTCCCGCGAAGGCGGGAGTCTAGAAGTGTAAACGGTGCAACACACCTGGATGCCCGCCTGCGCGGGCATGACGGCTATCGTAACTGGGATTCCAGCCCCGGAGATTAGATCTCATGGCAAATTCGAACAATCATAGGATATCGCGGG
>JAOZRE010000397.1 GCA_029940215.1 bacterium
GATTCGAATCCGACCAGATTCAACCCTTTTTTTTGCCGTAAACTCATCATCAGCAATTCATCCCGTCTCTGGAAGCGATTCAGCGGCTCATCAAACTCACGAGGCAGGTGACCGGCAAGCAGGGCTTTTTTATAATCCACCCAACGCCTCTGATTTCCCCAGCGAAACGGAAAAATCAGAGAATGAGCGCCCATTCCGAGACCCAGATAATTTTTCCCATTCCAGTTACAGAGATTCTGCCTTGACTGATACCCTTTTTTGGCAAAATTGCTGATCTCATACTGTCGATACCCGCTCCCTGACAGAAAGCTGACAACCAGGTGATACATAGCGACAATCCTTTCCTCATGATCGTTCTGCCATTTTTGCCAATCCGGCTTTCTGAAGATGGGCGTCCGCTTTTCAATGCTCAGACAATAGGCTGAAATATGAGGTGGGTCCCACTGCACCAGTTCTGCAAGGTCCGCCTCAAGATGTTCCAGGGTTTGCCCCAGATAACCGAAGATCAGATCCAGATTTATGTTCGTAATGCCAGCTTCCCGCAACTGGCATATTGCCTGCCGTGATCTGTCAGGGGTATGCTGCCGGCCAATCCGGTTCAACCCCTCCTCGCGAAAACTCTGAATTCCTAGGCTGACCCGGCTAAACCCCAAACCAGCCAGACCAGCCGCATATTCCGGAGACATATCTTCAGGATTGATTTCAATGGACCATTCGGCCTGTTGAGCAGTGTTTACCGAACGGTTCAGCCAGACCACCCACTCTTCAAGTTCTGTTAGCAGCAATCGGGAAGGAGTTCCTCCACCAAAATAGATCGACCCAAGATCTGAAAAATCAGGGGAACAGGTCTGACAGACCAGATCAAGCTCTTTTCGGATCAATTCAAAATAGGGGGCATGTTTCTGCTGGTGATCAGGCCTGATAGCAAAGGAGCAAAAAGGGCATATCTTCTTGCAGAATGGAATATGTAAATAAAGTGCTGCTACCATTTTTACCAATCTTTCTCAATAGGACTTCTTCCGGGAATCGCTTGTTTTCCTAGCGCCCGCTCTCTTTTTCGTTTTTCGGCCTCCGCCTCTTTTTGTATCCGGTACAACTCTTTAAGGGCCTGCCGGGGTGTCAGTTTTTTCTCCGGTACTTTTGCCGTTGGGTCCGATTCCTGGTCTGACGGTTGAGATGAATCACCATCCTTCTGTTGTCCCTCGCCCTGTGACTGGTTTTCCTTTTTTTCTCCCGGCGATTGTTCTCCCGATGGCTGTTTCTGAGGACTTTTGGACTGCTGGCTTTTCTGAAAGAGATCAAGGGCTTCTTTCAACTTCTCCGCTGCTTTGATTTCAGGCTTCAAAGCTAAATTCGGATGGAGATCGTTTAGATGACGAACCGCCTCATCCTGATAACTTGCTGATTGTTTCAGATAACCACCTACTTTTTCCAGCACCTGCTCCTGGGAAAGCCCGTTTTTCTGCTCTGAAACATCCTTTTGCCGACTTTTCCCGCTAACTCCCTTTTTCCTAAACGCCACCAACTGCTGTTGGATAATAGAAACAGCTTTCCGGGTTTTTTCATCATTCAAGTGTTGGGATTCAGACAGATGGTTGATTGCGGATGCCGCAGCTTTCGAGTCCTGAACACCATTGCTGACAACGGCTTCTGATCCTGAAATTATTCGGCGCTCTTCCTCCCAGAGTTGTTTAATACGCTCAGTCAACGGTAAAAACAGATCAAGCAGGAGAGTGAGAGCCTCAATTGATTCGGCTTTGCCTGACTGAGCAGCCTCATAATTCCCCTGCTCAATCTGTTCCCGACTGAATTGCATGCTGGCTTCAAGATGATTCAGCATCCGCTCAACCTCATCAGCTGCATTGTTTTTTGTCTTCGGCACCGCTGATACCGAGTAAGGACCCACCCCCAGCGTAAGCAGGACGAACAAAAGAAGAAATAAAATCTGTCTATGAAACATTCTAAAACCCATCAATCCTGTTAAACAGCTAATTCACTGACTGAATAAACAGCCTCACCAGGAAGAAACCAATCCAGGTAAAAGAGGAGTCCGCCCGATCTGACAGCGAAATACCGTGTAAAATTGGAAAAAACCGGAAACCACTCATAAAATCAATAATAAATGGAATGCCTGTTCCTCATCAACGCAAATCAACCGGCAGGCACCCGACTCCCGTTATTCACTGTTTTTATTTAATTTATGAAGTCTAGACCTTTTTGCCAATCTGGACTGATCCGGCATGTAATAGCTCTTTCCTTGCAGTTCCAGCCTTTATTCTGTAAGGTTTCAACAAGAAAACAAAAATTTCAAGCGTAATCGGAAAGTTTGCAACTGTTTACAATTCAACCGGTTCAATTGTAATTTGCTGTATTTATAATATAACATTATACATTTAGCCGGGTAGGAAAGAGGCCGAGCCTGAAAAAAACAACTGAATTCAATGTAGAAAATACAGGTTTCTGCCAGGTTTGGGCGTCAAATTCAAGACCAGATCGCCAGATGACCTGACAATTTTCGCACAGTTTCAGGCTTTTGACACCTGCAACCTGCACCCGACACTGATCAATAGATCACCTGTCAGAAGGGTCTGTGAAAGGCCGCCCGGTTGCTGTTTGATTCAGCTGTAAAAGCAATATTACCCCAATCCTGCTCATGGACTTATCAATTTTGTTTTCAAGCTTCAAGCAGCACATAGAAAACCTTCCCGATGCAGAGTACTCAGCCTCTTTAAAATCAGTCATTTCGGACCTAAAAACCTTCTTGCAGGAAATAACCGAAGCTGATAAGGCAGTGGTTAACCAAATCCTGACTGAATTTGAAACATTGCCTGGAGACCCCTTATTTCGTGAGCTTGGAAAACTACTGAGAAATTTTCACGATCAACTTGTGGTGATACGGGAAGGAATTCCTGAAAATCTCGGTAAAATTGCCAATCAGAATGTAGCTGAGATGACTGGAAAGCTCCAGCATATCATCACCATGACTGATAAAGCCGCGAACACAACAATGGACAAAGCGGAAGAGGCATTGGAGGAACTGGAAAAACAACAGAGCGGTTACAGGGAGATGCAGGAACAACTAAATCTGATGAGTAAAAAAGGTGACTTACCACCTGATCAGATTCACGTAATGAATGAAATGGGTTCCAGAATTCAGGAATTTTCCGAAAAAAACAGTTATCTTCAGACCGTCATGACGGATATTTTAGTGGCCCAGGACTATCAAGATCTGACCGGACAAATTATCCAGAAAATGATTAACTTGTTGAAGATACTGGAAGATGAGCTGGCCAATCTCATCAACCGGTTCGGACAGTCTATGGAGAACGATCCAAGCAGCAAACCCGAGGAGTTGCAGGGACCGCTCAGTGATGAAGACGAAAAAAAGAGTTCACAGACCGACGTGGACGCGTTGCTTAATCAATTCGGGTTTTGAGGTGGGGACTGTACATCTGTAGAATCCTGTTTTAGAGTCAGTCGTCTGTTGAAATGTGCTTTGTTAATCTCATAAACCAATTGAATCAACTTATTCACCGAAGCAAAATGAAAATGCCGCCGATAAAGTTTTTGAATATGATCACCATTACTGGTGTTTGCTTGATCATTTCCTGCTGGTTTGTTTCCTGCAACAATAACCCCCTGCTAAAAGATAACGACGAACAAGCCTCCGGGGACCAGGGAATTGTCCAGGGAATTGTCCAGACAACCTGGCAAGAATCAGACGAAGGCCTGGCCAAACCGTATTCGGTTGCGGCAGAAAAGGTGAGCGTGGAGCAGCCGGCTGGGGATAAGATGGTAAAAGGTAAAACAAAAGCAGCGACATCAGATAGGGACCTGACTTTAAGCAGGGACAGTCAACTAAAACCTGGGTCCTCTGAATTTGTCGTCCAAATTGGGGCCTTCCTCAAGGCGGATAACGCGACTCGACTAATTTCCAAGATGAAAACAAAAGGTTACCACCCAACACTGGTGATCGTTAAGACCCCGACAAAAACTTGGAACCTTGTGCGTGTCGGATCATACACTGACAACAGATATTGCCGTCGCGTCCGTTGCTCTCGGAGCGGAGATTATAGAAAAACATATAACACTTTCAAGAGATGACGGCGGTCATGATGTTTCATTCTCACTTGAACCTGCTGAATTCGCAAAGATGGTGGAATCTGTAAGAACAGTTGAGAAAGCATTGGGGAAAGA
>JAOZRE010000398.1 GCA_029940215.1 bacterium
AGTAAGACAGAAAAAAACGGCGGAACACCTCCACAAATACCGTCAACACAACCAAGGTATACAATGGCAGCGTCAACCAGCGTTCTGCTTTAGTATCTAAATGATGTAAGAACTCTTTAACGGTCATAATAATCCCTCTTGTAAATCAGGTAAGGAAGGCTTGACGGCCCCGAACAGAGACCGCCAGGCATGTCAGTCAACCGCTAATTTCTAGACGTCATGAACGTAATAGCCATTAAAGGTATTGGCTGCTTCAGCCAGTCGATCAAACCTTGACAGGGAACCGATCAGCTCTTTCTTGATACCGTTCCAGGCTGGTAAATGAGCACCCGCTTTATTGACCCATTGCCGCTTTTCACTAGCGGTCGGGACATAAAAGGTGATCCCCTCTTTCTTCATTTCAGACATGGCGTAATTACGTGCTGCTGGAACCTTCGCCAGGTTCTGGCGGAATGTGATCTCTGCTGCGAACTCGATGGCTTCTCTGACGCTCAGTGGCAATTTGTTAAACCACTTCAGGTTACAGGAGTATACCTGTGCGTCGGGTACCGCGCCGGTGAAGGTAATGCTGGACAGGACATCCTTGAAACCAAAAACCAGAAGTGCTTCAACACTGGGATCCAGTGCGTCTGCCACGCCCTGCTTGATGGCGGATGCGGTTTCACCCCAGGCCACCGGTGTCGGGTTGGCGCCGATCAGGCGGTAGTACTGCTGCAGGATCTTGGAGCCGGGTACCCGAAACTTGATGCCTGACATCTGGTCCGGTGTCTTGATGGGACCATCCACGCCCTTGCGCAGTGCAACGACCCTGGGGTCGATGGTGATATACATCAACGCTTTGAAACCCCTGGCCTCAATCTTCGGGTGAATCTCGTTCTTCCAGGCGTTGGATGTGACCAGGTTCACAAACCGCTGATTCTCACCGCACCAGTAGGGAATGTTGATCACGTCCGCTGCCGGGGCGAACGGTGCGAAATTTGAAATGGAGTGCTGTGCTGCCTGGATGGTTCCGCCCTGAACCTTCTGAACCAGAGCACTACCCGCGCCAAGTTGTCCGGCAGGAGCCAGCTTGACATAAATCTTACCGTCAGTGGCGTTCTGGATGTTCTCTTTCATATCCAGCTGCATCAGGGGATAGGTTCTCGAAGCGCCCAGTCTGTATCCGGTGGCGATGTTCATCGTATATTTCGCCGCCCTTTTCCGCTCTTTCTCCTCCTGCCTGAATCCGGCTGCCTTGGCTTCTCGTGTGCCAACAATACCGGTTGTCATGGCAAATGCAGCTGCACCAAACCCAAATTTGGCAGTCAGCTCCATGAAGCGCCGGCGGTCTACGGTTGTCAAGCTCTTGTCCTCAATTCCTTCTATTCTCTCTTCAGTCATGATTCTTCTCCCCTTCTTGAAGATTGGTTAATTTTTTGCTCTCCTCAACGTGTTCACGGTGTAAAGCGGCCACGATCAGAGCGATTGATGCAACTAAAAGCAGAATAAATTCCCCGACATTGCCCAGGTAGAATATATTCCATCCCCAATGAATCGCTCCCTTGCCCACCAGAATGTTGAGGAAATAAAGAGTGAATGATCCTGCAAAAACGATCAAAATCAGGCGTTCAACGCCTGTGTTTCCGCCATTTTTCTTTTCCCTTTCCATCTTTTAACTCCTACAAGGGTCATTGGTAATAGATCATGCCTGCCAGTCTTTAATTTCAGAGCGGGCTTTCCCCTCAATCCTTCGAAATCAGACCTGGGTATGGGTCGGCTCAAAAATTACTTGGCATTCTGTCAGCAAAATGTCCGGTCTTTATGGGACTTTTGTGGACAGCCTATGCCAAGTTATTTTTGTACGATCCCTAAGACACGATTAAAAACAGAGCCTGTTGGCAGGCTCTGTGAAAAAAGTAACAGTGAAACCATTAAAACCATAATAAGAACAACTAATTGAGCCTTGGAACGGACTCGCGAAGGATTAAATCGGTCTCCAGTACATATTGCACGGTTTCCGGTTTTTTCCCCTCTACCATATCAATCAGTGCATCGGCCCCCATGGTCCCCATCTCATGTCCTGGAATCCGAACAGTCGTTAACGGCGGATCCATCACCGCTGACATCTCAAGATCATCAAAGCCGATGATCCCCACATCCACACCCACACGACGCCCAAGATCTCTGGCCGCTGCCATGGCTCCGTATGCCAGGATGTCGTTGGCACAGAAAATCGCCGTGGGTGGCTCTTCCATTTTCAGCAACCTTGTGGCGGCCTCCCGACCTGAAGCGACAGAGTAGGGCTTCTGAATCACCAGCTTGTCATCATAAGGGATTTCCCACTGCACCAGAGCATCTTTATAACCCATCCAGCGCCTGTAAGCCCTCCCCGTGTCTTTGAATCGACCGGCAACCATGCCGATGCGACGATGACCCATGGAAACAAAATAGTCCACTACCTGCTTGGCCGCCCTCCTGTTGTCAAATGTGATGTGGGGCGCGTCAATGTCGTCCACGGCCTCCCAGGTAAACAAATAGGGAATTCTACGGGATTTCATGTACGCCAGGGATCGGTCGTTAAGAGGCCTGCCCGAAAAAACAATGCCGTCCACCTGCTTTTCCAGGTACAACTGCACCAGGTTATACTCTGTTTCCGCATCATACTCGGTACTGCCCAGCAGGAGTGAATATCCCCGCCTGGCTGCCGCACTCTGAACGCCCTGAGTCGAAACTGCAAAAATCGGGTTGGTGATCGTCGGTATGATCAAACCCAGGGTCCGGGTGGAACTCTTACCAAGACTGCCGGCCAGCGCATTGTAAACATAGTGGTTCTCATCCATCGCCTTCTGAACCTTGCAGCGCGTACTCTCCTTGACCCGATCAGGATAATTAATCACTCTTGATACTGTTGCTACGCTCACACCGGCTATTCGGGCTACATCTGTTATCGTGATTGTCAAAATGATACCGTTTACGGGAGAAAATTGCTAAATGGTCAGGAACATAAGGGGGGTGAAATTTGAATATTATGTAATCGTTTACATTTATATAGAGATTAGCCTGCTTCTTTGTCAAGAGTTTTTTGAAAAATATTTTTTGTTTGATAAAGATTTATGACGTATAATAAGCATGAAACTCCTATGAAATAGGGTTCGTTGGCAGTTCTTGTTCAAAGAGCAAGGGGGAAAGCCAATGGGAAAAATCAATATGTAAGCGTTTACATTTAGATCGACTATGGTGTCAAATGATTTTAATTAATCGATCACTTTTATTATGAATCAACATTTTGACTGACCGCCATCATCCATTAATTAATAAGAGCAACCGAACAAATGGATATCGTTGTAAAATGGTAACCAGTCACCACGTTTCCGGAGTCGAGGGTGTTTTGATATAAAACGATGGGAAACAGGACGTTTTCCAACAGCTCCATGGATGGATTCATGCGTGTTTTATATCAAAATTCCCTCGACGGAGGGGGAACTGAATAGATACCCTGCCCCAGCCTCATCCCTGTTTGATACACAGAGACCATAGTCAATGAAAAATTCCCTTTTTCTCAAAATAGTGCCGGCTGTTATTGCTGTTTTTCAGCAGTCAACCCGAACCAGCCTGGTGCTGTTTAAAATCATTATCCCTATCACCATCCTGACGAGGTTGCTCAACGAATCCGGGATGATCACGCATATTGGTGCCTGGCTGGGACCGGTGATGGAGATCGTTGGGTTGCCGGGCAGTATGGGACTCGTCTGGGCCACGGCTATGTTGACAAATCTCTACGCGGGTGCAGTGGTATTCGCGTCCCTGGCACCGGGGGCCCATCTGACGGTTGCCCAAGTGACGGTATTGACCACCATGATGCTGGTGGCCCATTCGTTGCCGGTCGAATTGCGGATCGCCCAGAAATCCGGGGCACGGTTTCGGGTGATGATGCCCCTGCGGGTCCTGGGAGCCTTTACCCTGGGGTGGATGTTGAGTCGGGTATATCAGGGAACCGGATACCTGCAGACAAGCAGTGTGACCATCTGGGATCAGGCGGTCCAGCAGGTCGGTTGGGGAGAGTGGGCCCTTGGGCAGGCGCGGAACCTGGTATTTATCTACCTGATCATCACCTTCCTGATCATGGTGATGAAACTGATGGACGAGCTGCGTATCACGGCCTTTTTAACCTGGATTCTGGAGCCGGGTCTGCGACTTCTGGGGATGAGTCGGGAGT
>JAOZRE010000075.1 GCA_029940215.1 bacterium
GGGCTTCGACCCGGCATCCGAAAACTGTCTCCGCATTCCCAAGCCATTTGAGTTGGCAGATGCGGAAGGTAGGGGGACAACGTATTTCATTTTACACTAATGTAAATCATTTGGGGCCGGAGGTTCAAGCCTTTTTTACTCCGACCAGTTATTGTAGATATTCAGGTGATCTTCTCAAAAATAATCGGATTAGTCCCAGCACCTTCATCCTAAGCAGGAATCTGTTCCTGTTTAGGATGATGATAGTTCCAATTTCTGCCGGTAGTTCAACTCCTGCCACCTCCACCAATTTACCCCGTATTCCTTCCATATCTTTATCTGAACTCGCTGTAATCTCAACAATTCATAGCAAATCTGTTGTTCCCAAGTTCTATACCCTATTTTTCCGTTTGTCCCAGAAGTTCACTTTATTGCGTTTAATGTCACTAGAGAATGGGCTAAACCGGGATTTGGGCTGAAGTTTAACGAAGAAATTCTTAAGCTCTTTGAAAAATTCACTATTTGAGAGTAGGCAGCTTGGGCCCTGGTGGACGATACTGAAGGGAATACGTTTTTTTTACACTAATGGATACTGTGATGGGTAATCCCCGATCAGTTGGATATTATAGGAAGATTTACGGGTTCATGAGTGTGATCGCGAAGATCGGTTGAGTTCGTTTCAGGTGTGAAATAACCAAGGAGAAAAAGAAGTTCTGCCTGACAATAATCCGGCAATCCATCTACATCCGCTAATTTACTCTAAAACACTCCAATATTGATGACGAGTTTGCAAATCCCATTCATCTCTACTTAACTTGTAAAAAGCGAATTCCCTCTATCATTTCATTCCAAAAAAAGCCGATGTTAAACAAGGTTGGCGTCTCGGCGGTTGACCAGGCCGTGGTGCCAGGCCAGGGCAGCGGCCTGGGTTCTATCGGCCACTCCGATTTTATCCATGACGGTACTGACATAGTTGCGGACGGTACCTTCCGCCAGGAAGAGCTTCCTGGCGATCTCGGCGTTGGTCATGCCGCGGGCGATATATTTGAGGATTTCAAGCTCTCGTGCGGTCAGATCTGCAGCGATGGTGGTGTCGGGCTGAACCTGTTCCCGGACCAGTGATACCAGCTTGTCAGCTATGGAGGGATCGATATGGGTCTTGCCCTCCACTGTACCTTCAATGGCCGCTATGATATCTTCCGCCGGGGAGTCTTTGAGCAGGTAACCCGCCGCACCGGCTCGGATGGCGTCGAAGACCCACTCATCGGCGTCGTAGGTGGTTAGAACCAGCACGTAGGTTTCGGGGTATTTTTCGCGAATTGTGCGAGTGGCGTGGATACCGTTCATCACCGGCATTTTCAGGTCCATTAACACCAGGCCCGGTTTCAGTTTTCCGACCAGCTCCAGTGCCTGCTGCCCGTCATGGCCCACTCCGACTACCTCGATGGTTTTGGCGGCACCCAGAATTACCTGTATCCCTTCTGTAACCAGTTTCTGGTCATCGACGATGACTACCCGTATCATCTTTTATACCTCTACAATGAAATTCACAGTTGTTCCCTTTCCCGGTTCACTTTGAATATCCAGACGGCCGTCGCATAAATCGGCGCGCTCATGCATTCCCCGGATTCCGAAATGGCCGTCCTCAGGATTGGTGTCGAGATTAAAGCCGGTGCCGTCGTCTGTTATTGAAAGCTGCAACACACCCTTATCCTTTGACAGTGTTACCTTTATACCCTTCGCATTGGAGTGTTGAATGGCGTTATTCACGGCCTCCTCGCAAATACGATACAGGCTCTGCTCAACCTCAGGAGTCAACCCTTCAATGCTTTTATCCGAGTTGAATTCAATATCAATCCCGGCGCGTTCTGCAGAGGCTTTCAGCAAATCACGCAAGGCTATAGACAGGCCCAGGTCTTCAAGCGGGCTAGCCCGTAAGGCCTGCAGGGCGCGGCGTACCTCTTTCAGGCCATCCCGGGTGAGGCCGGATGTATTCTTCAATGTCTGTCTGGCGCCCTCCGGATCACTGTCAAACTGGGTGCTGAGCGCCTGCAGTTGTACCGATACAGCACTCAGGGTATGCGCCAGGGTATCGTGGAGTTCTCGAGCCATACGGTTGCGTTCGTGACTGACAGCCAGCTGTTCCACGGTAGCTGCATACTGTGTCAGTTGGACATTCTTCTCCCCCAGAGCCTTACGATCTCTCTTCTGCCCATGGATAGCGCGAGCGATTAGAAAGCCGGTTATCCCCTGTAGCAGTGATCTCTTGGCGATTGCTTCGAATGGGATATCGAAAACGATTGTTTTATGTAAAACAGCCTGGCCGTATATGGAAATGAGTGTTCCAAAAGAGATCATTTCCAGCACAGCCGTACCCAGGATATATATGATGACTACCTTGAATCCATACTGAACAGCAATAAAGATCATGCTGAAAAACAGGGGAAAAAAGACGACTTCCATGCTTCTCGTCGCAAAGGTCGTTTCAGCAACCAGGCCGGCCTCCATTTGCAATCCGATACTCAGTCCCTGGATGATCATCGGGCCGACCGTGGTGATCATCAGACCGGTGGGCAGGTACCACTGTCCCATCTGTTCCTGTACGCTGCTGGAATTAATATAAAAAAGCATAAACAGAGTTACCGGCAGGCTGAACGAAATAACCGGGCTTATATACAGGGAAGACTCTGCTGTTGTTGTCACCATCTGGGCGAGTACCCGGACAATCTGTATCACCAGCCATAATACAATGGTCAGGCGAAACAGGGGTAACAGTCCTGGTTCAATGTCTGTGTTTGTTTTCATGATTAAACGATACCACACCCGGATAATCCGGAACACTGCTTTTGGTCATTTTACGATGTGACTCCAGTCATATTTTTTCATGCAGAATCGCATGACATTTTGTGACGGCAACCACTACCGCGATTTTCCGGCTTTCAATATTCTAAATTCAGATAAGTGATCAAAAGGATTGTACTGATGAATAACGTTCAATCACAGGAGTTTTACAAATGAAGATTTTTAAACCGCTCAGGACGGTTGCCTGCTTGCTGGCCACCGTCTTTATCAGCCTTCAGGCTTCAGGACTGGAGAAAGCTGATGAACCTGTGTTGAAGGCTTTGAAGCAGGCAGAACCAGAACTTTTTGAGAAAGTTGAACTGGTCGAAGAGGGTGACCGACAACTCCTGAAGGTAAGCCTCAGTGACGTTCTGAACATGGTAATAAAACGCAGTTTGACCCTGCAAGCCAGCCGTATGGGTGAACAGGCCGCTGCAGAGGGCGTTGTCGCTGCAGAGGGGACGTTTCAACCCATCCTGACAACCTCTGCCAAAACGTCAAAATCAGCTGCGGTATCCCCTGCAGCTTCAAGTTTCGGTGAAGACAGCTCAAGCACGAACTACCTGACAACCTCTGCAACCGAAGCGACAAACCTCTCTACAACCCTGTCAAAGGCCACCCCTTCGGGGATCAAGTACTCAGCGACCCTGTCGTCCACGATTGCCAAAACAACCACTTATGCTGAGGCGGATCAGGGAGATACACCTGAAGCAATTTCAGCGCTTGATCCGTACGACAACAGCTATCTCACCGCCAGAGTGTCAATTCCGATCTTTAAGGATTGGGGGGAAATTAATGAGTTGAATATTCGCAGGAGTGAGTTAAACCATGACCAGAGTAAAGTTGCCACGTACAGTACGACCCTGTCTCTGCTTGAGTCTGTAGCCAAAACCTACTGGACGCTGGTTGGCTACAAGGAGAATGTTAAAACCATGCAGGAGGCGGTAGCTCTGTCCGAACAACTGGTCCGGGAAACCCGGACACGGGTCGACGTGGGCAGCCTGAGTCGGACAGACTTGAGGGAGGCCGAAACACAACTGGCCAGAAACCGCAAGGAGCTGCTCTCAAAAGAGATCGATGTGCAGGAGATTGAGGACCAGATTCGTATTGCCTTGAATATCGGGGCTATTCCCTATGGGCTGCTTCCGGCTGACCTGCCCCGGATTCATGGTGAGCGTTTCCATTTCGAAACCTTGTTGAACAAGGCCTACGCCGCCAGCAATACCCTGAAAAACTATCAGCTGGCATTGAAATCCAACCGGTTTGATCTGGACGAGGCAACCAACAACGATAAGACAGATCTGGACCTGAGTGTCTCCTATACACTGAACGGTTGGGGGGAAGAGACCGCCGATTCGTTTCAGGAGTTCAGCAACGCGCCGTATCAGGGGTATTCCGTTGGATTGACCTGGACAGTTCCACTCTGGGACAAGACAACGCAACAGAGGATCCAGAAACGCAGGATTGAACAGAGTCGATTGGAACTCCAGATTCAGGATACCAGATCTCAAATTCATGTTGAGCTGCAGACCCTGCTGAGAAACCTGCAGCTTGGTGTCCGGGAACAGGCGGCAGCCCAACAGTCGGTGAATCTGGCCCGGGAGCAGATGGAGCAGGAGATCAAAAAGCTTAAACTGGGTAAAAGTACCAGCTACAAAGTCTCCCAGGCCCAGAAAAACTATCGGGATGTCAAACTGAGCGAAACCTTTGTCCGCATTAGTAACGAGCAAACCTTTATTTCACTACTGGTACTCACAGGAGATATTTACAACTTCTACGGACTTTCTGAGAGGTTTTAATAAATTAGGAGCAAATATGAAAAAAGAACCCGGCAAGCTGCGCAGGTTGATTTATCTGTTGATACCGATATTGATCGGTGCTTTGATCGCTTTTGTCCTGGTTAAGACGAAACAGGGACCACCCCAGAAGGAAACTGTATCCAATGTTAAAAAAGTACGGGCCATTATGGTAGCACCTATGGATGTGACGCCTGTAACCCATGGATATGGTACGGTAATGCCCGTAAATACCTGGCAGGCGGTGGCCCAGGCCAGTGGGAAGGCTGTTTATGTGAATCCTAAACTAGCTAAAGGACAGCCGGTGAAAATGGGAACGGTGCTGATCAAAATCGACTCCACTGAGTATAAACTCGCGGTGTCCGAATCAGAGGCCAATATCGCCAGCTATATAGCCCAGGAAAAACAGCTGATGAATACGGAAACCAGCAATGAATCACTGCTGAAACTGGAACTGCAGACTTTGAAACTGAAAAAAAATGAGCTGGATCGGCAGAAAAAACTAGTTCGAGAAAATGTTGCTACTAAATCGAACTATGAGTCCGTGCAGTCAGCCTACATAGGCCAGCAGTACAGAGTCCAGGCGATTCAGAACAGCCTTGATTCCATGACAGCTCAATTTGAACGCCTGGCTGCCCAAAAGGAACAGGCGGAAATCAGGTTAAGCACCACTCGCCTGCAGCTGGGCTATACCGAGATTAAGGCGCCGTTCGATGGATTGATCTCTGCTGTTGCTGTTGAAAAATCCCAGTACATCCAGAAAGGACAGGTATTGGCTAAAATTGAAGATGTCCGCACCCATGAGATTGAAGCACAGATCTCGGGTGGTTTTCATATTTTCAGACATACCAAGGCAGGGGAAAACAGGGAGCAACGGTTCAATGCGAATAAGACGCTTGGTGAAATTGCTGGAATCAGGGCAGTAGTGAAACCGGTTGCCGGAAATGGCAGGTTTCGCCTGGAAGGACGGGTGATGCGCTTCACAGCCACTATCGATACCACAACCCGAACGCCTGGCCTCATTGTACAGATCGATGATCCATATGGTTTAAAGCAAGATGCCAGAAAGGGTCCGCCCCTGGTCAAAGGTGTCTATTGCGAGGTTGAATTGTACGGCAAACCGTTTAAAGATGTAATCGCCATCCCCAGGACGGCTATTCATGCCGACAACCAGGTTTATGTGGTGGATGAAAAAAAACAGCTGAAATTCAGAACAGTTGAGATAGCGTTTACCCAGGAAGGGATCGCAGTCGTAAAAAGCGGTCTGAAGAAAGGGGATATTCTGGTAGTTACGGATGTCGTTCCAGCTGTGGATGGTATGGCTGTGGATCCTGTTATTGACCGGAAACTGTCTCTGAAAGTGAAAACTGAAGCGAACAGGGGGATCATATGATACGGTTTTTTGCCAATCATCCCACAGCAGCGAACCTGTTGATGTTGTTGATCATCATCGCCGGGATCATGGGAATACCTCAGTTGCAGCGGGAGACCTTTCCCAAATTTGATTCCAGCAAACTCAGTGTCAGTGTTACATACGCCGGTGCATCAGCTGAGGAGATGGAAGAGGCGGTGGGTCAGCCCATTGAGGATGCCCTGAGTGGCATCAGCCAAGTTGATGAGATCACCTCCCAGTCCAAGGAAGGGGTAGCCCGTGTGGTCATTGAAATGATCGAAGATGGTGATATGGCTGAGCTCTATAATGACGTTGAATCGGCGGTCAGTGCCATCACGAACCTCCCGAAAGATGCCAATGATCCGGTTATCACTGAACTGAACCGCACCAGTCATGTTGTGGCGGTCGCCGTATCCGGTCCCATGTCGGTACAACACCTCAAGGAGTACACCGAATATCTTAAACACCGCTTGAAAGAATTGCCGGAAGTTACCATGGCCAGTATTTTCGGGTTTTCAGACCGGCAGATCCAGGTTCGGATTAAGGCGGATAAACTGTTACAATACGGCATCAGTATTACGGATATTGCTAATGCCATCTCCGCCCAGAGCCTGGACGCTCCTACCGGAACGATTGAATCCGATGAGCAGGAGATGCTGATTCGCTTTGCAGACAAGCGCAGGGCTGTAAATGAGTTTAGAGATATTATCGTTGTCTCCGGCTCCGCCGGGGCCGAAGTCCGGCTGGGCGAAATTGCCGATATCGTTGATAAGTTCGAGCGGGACGAATCCAAGACCATTTTCAACGGCGACCGGGCAGCCTATATCTCTATCCAAAAGTCTGAGGAACAGGATAGTCTGGTGATTCTCGATGCTGTGAAAAAACTGGTTGAGATTGAACAGCAAAAAGCGTCTGACGGTATCAAGCTGACAGTGACCTGGGATCTGGCATCCGTTATCCGGGAGCGGCTAAACCTGGTTTACACCAACGGCTGGCAGGGGTTGATCATGGTGTTCATTGCCATGTATATCTTTTTCAACTTCAAGACCGCGTTCTGGGTAGCCATGGGACTACCGATCTCCTTCTTAGGCGCCATGTTTTTGATGGCTCAGATCGGGTACACCCTGAATATCATGACCACCCTTGCCCTGTTGCTCTCCATCGGAATCCTGATGGACGACGCCATCGTCATTGCTGAAAACATCGCCGTTTACCTCCAGAAGGGAGAAAACTCATTTGATGCGGTAGTTAAAGGGACCATGGAGGTTAAAAACGGTGTCATCGCCTCATTTCTGACAACTGCCTGTGTATTTTTCCCCCTGGCAAACCTGGAAGGTCAGCTGGGAAAGGTGTTGCTGGTTATTCCGGTGGTTCTGCTTCTGGTGCTCTGTGTCAGCCTGGTTGAAGCGTTTCTGATCCTGCCCCATCATCTGGGGCACTCCTTCAGGCATGGTGGTTTTAAAAGTGAGAACAGACTGCGCATCCGGGTGGAAAATGGTATCGATTTTGTCAGGGAACGTATTCTTGGTAAAGTCGTAGATGCGGCTGTCAACCGGCGGTATATGACGGTTGGAATAGTATTTATGTTGATGATTACCTCCATCGGCATGTTTGCCAGCGGACGGATTAAATTCCTGGGTTTTCCCGATGCCGAGGGCGATATGATAGAATCCAGAATCCTGCTACCCCAGGGAACCCCCTTGAACAAAACGGAGGCAGTGGTTGAGAGAATACTGGCTGCCCTGGACGAAGTAGATGAAGAGTTGACGCCTCTCCAGAAGGATGGTCGTAAGTTGGTGACAAATATTCGGATCTCCTACAGCCAGAATTCCGATACCAGTGAAACAGGTCCCCATCTGGCAACCATTGCCGTTGACCTGCTGGAAAACGCCTATCGAAACCACAACACTAACGAAATCTCTACTATTTGGCGGGATAAGGTGGGGCCTGTTGAGGATACGATCAGTCTGACCTATGGTGAATCCGTCAGAGGACCTGGTGGAACGCCGATCAAAGTGGAGTTCAAAGGTGACGATCTGAATGAGCTGAAACAATCCTCCCTGGAACTATCCACCTGGTTGAGCCAGTTTGATGGGGTTTATGATGTCTTCGACGATATGCGACCCGGTAAGCCCGAGGTGGTGATGACCCTCAAGAAAGGGGCCACTATCCTGGGAATGTCTGCCAACTCCATTGCCGCCCAGGTGCGTGCCGCCTTCCTGGGAACAACAGTCAGCGAAATCCAGGTCGGGCAGGAGTCCTATGAAGTCACTGTTCAACTGGATCCCGAGGATATCGACAGCCTGCAAGACCTGGAAAACTTCCGGGTTTATACCGTAACCGGCACGAAAATTCCGCTGACCAGCCTTGTGGACTTTAAGCAAAAGCGGGGGTATGCCAGGATCGTCCGTGCCGACGGTGTTCGCACCCTGACACTTCAGGGAAATGTTAACAACGCCGTAACCAACGCTGAGGAGGTGATTGAAAAGCTCAAGGTCGAGTTTCTGCCCGACTTTTCCGGGCGGCACCCCGATGTCAAGCTGAAGATCCGGGGATCAGCAGAACGAAGCGCTGAAACTTCCGGCTCCATGATGAATCTATTCCTGGTGGGTATCGCCGGGGTATTCATCCTGTTGAGTTTCCAGTTCAAAAGCTACAGTGAGCCCTTTGTGATCATGATGGCTATTCCCTTTGCCCTGATCGGAGTGATCTGGGGCCATTACTTTATGGGTATCGACCTCTCCATGCCCAGCCTGCTGGGGTTTGTCTCACTGGCAGGTATTGTGGTCAACGACTCCATTCTGCTGGTGGAGTTTATCAAGAAGCGACGGGCGGAGGGACAAAACGCTGCCGAGGCTGCTAAAATCGGTAGTCGGCAGAGATTCAGGGCGGTGCTGCTGACTTCGGTAACCACCATCGTCGGTCTGCTGCCCTTGCTGTCCGAAACCAGTATGCAGGCTCAGATGCTGATACCCATCGCGGTCAGCATCGCCTTTGGACTGATGGCTTCCACCCTGTTGATCCTGGTCGTGATACCCTGTTTCTATGCCATCGCCGACGACTTCGGTCTGACTGCCCGTATTGAACCGGTGAAAGGAGCATAATGAAAGAGGCCGAAAGGCCTCTGACCCAGCGACTCCAGCGTTATCTTTATAAGCGACAAGTCCACATGCGTGAACGTTACTCGGGTTAGGCAGCTTCCATGACAGATTAAAAACCAGGTCCTCTGGTATGAAAGGAGGGGACTATTCATTACCGCAATTTGGGCTGAAAAACCCGGCGAACGTCAATAGCGGCTCATCATACAATACACTCAAGACTCTAAAGATTACAATTCAATAAAACGATGCACCTGTTAACCTTACCTTTGGATCGTGAGTGATAATAGTCATTTTGAATCGATCATGTCAAATCTAACTATCAGAATGTCCTGGATATTTCATCGTTTGTATTGTTAAGCCAGAAACAATACTGGGATGGTATAAAAAACTCATATCAAAGAAATTTGATGGCTCCATGTTCCGAAAGTATCCAGGAAGACCAAAGATAAACACTGAAATAGAAAATTTAGTAATCCAGTTGGCAGAAGAAAATCCAAGTTGGGGATACGGAAGAATTGATTGTCTATCTCGGTTGGGGAGAAAACTGAAATACTATCATAGAGAGGCCGCTTGATAATAGCGGATTTAAAATTACTGAAAAATTGGTTGTAAGTTTACTACAATAGGGTTTGACTCGAATAAAATATTTAGACCAGACGCCTATTGATATTCTGACAAAAAAACTCAGTGATCTCTGCGTCTCTGTGTTGAATATTCATGCCGGTTTGTCTGCAGCTGCTGTATGGGATTTGAGTGTATGGTACCCGGCATGGACTCTGAGGATGGTTGTTAATCCGCAGAGTGCGGCGAAGATGTAGGCCAGCATGGGGAAGTGGTCGGGAAAGAGGCAGAAGGCAACAAAAATCACGATAGTTTCGGTTCCCTCGGTCAGCCCTCCCAGGTAGTAGAGCGATTTTTGGGGGTATTGAACACTTTTGATATTATGCTTGGCGGCCATCACGGCGAAAGCCAGAAAGCTGGTGCCGGTTCCGACGAATGAGAGAATGAGCGTGGCTGCAGCCAACGCGTTCTGTTCAGGGCGGGCGAGTGCAAATCCGAGAATCACCGCTGAATAAAAAATGAAATCCAGGCTGATGTCCAGGAATCCTCCGGCATCGGTTGGTCCTCGCATCCTGGCTAAAGTTCCGTCGACTCCATCCAGAATACGGTTCAGCAGGATGATCGCTAGGGCCGCTGGATACATCTCCTGCCACAAGGCCGGTACGGCCAGAATTCCCACCAGAAAACCTGTCAGGGTCATCACGTCAGCAGAAACGGGTGTCTTCCCGATCAGGTCTGCGGTTTTTTTCAATCCCGGGGTGATCCACTTCAGTGTCCATCTATCTAACATCTTGACCCTCCTGATTCGCCAGGTTGATGACCTGCCCCTCCGGGCAGTCTCTGATATCATGGGATACCAGTAAGGCCGGAATATTCATCCGACGGACGGTGTCAAAGACAAAAGTTCGGATCTGGTCTTTCAGCTCCTGGTCCAGTTTTGAAAAGGGTTCGTCCAGTAGCAGAGCCCTCGGTTCAGCCAGAAGGCTCCGAAGCAGGCTGACCCTCGCCCGTTGACCACCTGACAGTGTACCGGGATCTCTTTTTTCGAAGCCGGGCAGGCCTGCCTGTTTGAGGGCCTCTACGATTTTTTCCTGCCGCTCTGACTTCGGCAGGGCCTGCGGTAGTGCGAATGCCAGATTTTCAGCGATACTCATGTGCGGAAACAGCAGGTCGTCCTGAAACAGAATTCCGATCCGTCGCTTTTCCATCGGCAGGGGCAGCACCGATTGATCATTGAGCTGTATATCCCCTTCCAGTGAAAAAACGTCTGCCAGGTTGCCACTGATGGCAGAGAGCAGGGTGGATTTCCCACAGCCGCTGGTTCCCATGATACTGGCTATCTCTCCAGCCTTAATATCAATGGAGAGTGGGTGGAATAGCGGCTCTCCATTTTGAATAATCTGGACTGCCTGCAGTTTCAGCATATTTTTTCCATGACCTGGTTTACCCCTGCATCTCTCTTCGATTTCGAAAAACGAAGCGGGGGATTAGTAACGCACTGAGAAAAATCAGCAGTGGTGTTAAAAGCTGGCATAAAGCATAAACGGCTACAATCCGCCGGTCTGATCCGCTGGCCAGGTTGACGGCTTCGGTCGTGATGGTATCGAACCTGCCGGCTCCCATGAAAAGTGTGGGGAGGTACTGCGCAACGCTTACTGAAAAGCCGATGGCGAAGGCGAACAGGATTGGTTTCAGCAGGATCAAAAGTTTGATTCGGTAAAATACACGCCAGGGCGATCCGCATAGCGTCAGTGCCACATCGGTCATTCTCTGGTCGTAACTGCGGTAGATGGGCCCCAGGCTTAAAAACACATAGGGGATTACAAACAGCAGGTGAGACCAGACCAGGCTGGGCCAGTGTCCATCCAGTCGAAACGCCGCCAGGGTGACTTGGACGCCGAAAAGAAAAGCGATCTGGGGAATCAGCAATGGCAGGTAAGTAAGCCAGAGCATAGTTGGCGTGTTGGTGTGGATACCCGCTCTTTTCAGCCTCAATTCGTTTTCGAGACATCCAATTACCAGGAAGACCCCGAGCAATGAGGCAGTAATCCCTGTTTTAACGGTGTTCCAGATAGGGTCCTGTACCTGCATCAGCCCCTTGCTCCAGAATCGAAGGCTCCAGCTCCCCGGGAACAGATCCGGAAATCGCCAGCGCCAGGTAAAAGACCAGATCAGCAGCACTGTGATGGCTGTCAGGGAGATACCCACCATAGCGATAATGAACAGTTTGGAGAGCAGGTTAGGGAAGAGGACACAGAAGTGCCGGTTGCCACTGGTCACTTGCCTCTTCAGGAAACATTGCACTATCAATTCCAACAGGTACAGGATTGCGATGGCAATAACGACCAGCAGCAGGATCAAGGTGGCGCCAGACGCCCCCAACAACCTGGATACCAGGTCGGGATCGTTGAACCACCGAAACACCTGAACTGCCAGGGTGGGGGGGACCGTGGGCCCGATAATCTGGGCGATGTCTACCACCGAAAGTGAGTATGCCAGTATGGCAAACAAACTGAGCCGTATCCTGGGGTAGAGCTGAGGCAGAATAATCTTTACCCAGACCAGTACCCGATGATACCCAAGGCTTCTGCCCACTGCCAGGGATCCTCTCACATCCAGTCGACCCAGGCCCCCCAGTGACATCAGCACCAGAAACGGGACCTCTTTCAGCACTAACACCAGCATCAAACTGATTCCCCAGGCATCCCCGGTGATATTCCAGTCAGGGGGAATATCGAATCCGGTCACACCGGGTGAAAACAGCCTCATTATCCAGCCGCTGGGGGAAACCAGAAACATAAAACCGATGGCGAAAGCAGCGTGGGGAATGGCCAGCAGGGGGGCCAGTGTCTGGTCCAGTATTCTCCAGAAACGGGTCTGATAACTGACAGCAAACAGCAGAAAGGTGATTGACAGCGACAGCAGCGTCGCCCCAATGCCTGAAACCAGGGTTGCCTTGAGTGAATTGACGAAGCCGGGGTGGGTAAAGAGCCGAGTCCACGGTTCCAGGGAAAAGTGGTTGGAACCGATGGACGGCATGTAACCAAAAGCTTGTGTCCAGGTACTGAACAGCCCGATTAGGATGGCCGACAGAAAACAGGTGGAGGTAACAATGGGAAACAGGCTCAATCGATTGGGTAATGTTAAGCGTATCCTCAATGCCTCCTCCGGTTGTTAGCGTTGATAGCGGTTCAGCCAGGCTTTTTCCAGGGCTGCCACCCAACTGGCGTCCGGTTCTGTTATGACCCTGCCCAGTTCTGAAGCAGACAGAGTTGCAACACCCAGCGGCAGCTTATCAAAGGCTGCCCTGTCCTGCGCGTTCAGTTTGTCGACCGCCAGTACCGTAGGATCGCCCCAGGTGGAGGGGACAGCCTTCTTCAGTTGTGCCTCGGGCGACATCAGGAAATTGGCAAACACCATGGCCCCTTCCTTGCCGGTAGAATTGAAAGGGATAGCCACAAAATGGGTGTTCCCGATAGTCCCGGTCCGATGAACATAGGTCCGTACACTTTCAGGCAACTCACCGTTAGCGATGGCATGACTGGCGTCGTTGGGGTTGAAGCTCAGTGATATAAATATTTCGCCATCATTCAACAGCTGTTTCATTTGAGGCGCACCGTTTGTAAAGTTTTTTCCTTTGCGCCACATCAAAGGGTGCAGGGCGTCCAGAAATTTCCACAAGGGAGCGGTCACAACGTCGAAATCAGACTGGCTGACCGGTCGGTACAGGGCCTGTCTGTCCGCTGCCAGTTCCAACAGCGCCTGTTTGACAAAAGTGGTTCCGTAAAAACTGGGGGGTGCAGGGTAGGTGATCCTTCCTGGGTACTTCCTGGCAAAGGCCAGGAGGTCGTTCATGTCTGTTGGGTGTTTGGTGGTGCGAGCCGTATCAATCATGAAGACCAGCTGGGCCATACCCCATGGTGCCTCCATGTGTTCCACAGGAGTTGTGAAATCGAATAGAACGGTGGGTTTGTTCACGGTATCCACAAACCGATAGCTTGGCAGCTTCTGCGTAAAAGGACCAAAGAGCAGCTTGTTCTGCTTCATGGCCCGGAAATTTTCACCGTTGATCCACATGAGATCTACGCTGCCGCCGCTGTTTCTGCCTGCCGACTTCTCTGCCAGTATGCGGCTTACCACATCCCCGATGTCGGTGACCTTCACATGCTTGACGGTGACGCCGTATCTCTTTCTTACTTCATTACCCGACCAGCGGATGTAGTCGTTAATGGAGTCCGAACCTCCCCAGGCATTAAAATAGACTGTCTGTCCTCTGGCGGTTTGCTTGATATCAGACCACTCATCAGCCTGTACAGCTGCTGACCCGATCAGCGCCCCAATTATTATCATTATGGCGAAAAATCTTTTCATTGAGACCTCCAAAATTGGGTTTGACAGCAGACTATCGGGCTCAAATTCCCATGTCCAGGGTTGCATCCTGCAATTTCCTTCATGCCGAACCCCGTGTCAAACACGGGATGACAAATTCACAACGGCACCTGAGAGCTCTCTCAAGGAATGGCAACCTATCCATTATACTGCAAATTTCTTACCGAAGCGGTTCAGCGTGCCCAATTCCTTTATAAAGGGAGGTAAAACTGCCTGCTAGACTTTAATTACTTTCGATTGATGAAGGGTTGTATCAGCATCCAGTGGAGGTGAGAATAGGTCGGGTTCTTGAACAGATTGATGCCGATGGTCATGCCCTGGTGTCCTTTCTCTGGTTGAGCACGATAGGTACCATATAGGCGATCCCACCATGAGAGGAAAAATCCGTAATTGCTGTCTGTTTCCCTTCTTATTTCAGAGTGATGGACCCGGTGCATGTCAGGGGTAACAATGAATAGGCGCAGAAAGCGATCGACAGCCGCAGGTAATCGGATATTGCCGTGATTAAACATGGCCGATGCATTCAGTACCACCTCAAATATTAAAACAGCCATGACAGGTGGGCCGATAGCTACCACAGCGGCGAGCTTGATTACCATCGACATGGCAATTTCGATGGGGTGGAAGCGCAGGCCAGTAGTCACATCATAGTCTCTGTCCGAATGGTGCATACGGTGCAGCAGCCAGAGCCTGGGGACGGCGTGAAACATCAGGTGCTGCAGGTAGATGATCATGTCCAGAACGATGACGGACAGAATCACAGCCAGTTCGTAGGGTATGTCTATATTGTTCAGCAACCCCCACTGCTTTTCGACGGCCAGGGCTGCCATGCCAACGGCCAGCAACGGAAACAGCCAGCGGATCAAAAAGGAGTTCAGCAGGACAATCCCGAGGTTGCTGTACCACCTGACAGCCTTGGAGACCGAGAGCTGTCGTTTGGGCCATAGCAGTTCCCATATTCCTACGATAATGAGGGTCCCCCAGAAGAACCCCTGTCGTATCATCAGTTCGTTACTCATTGCCGGTTCCGTTGTGGATATCCAGCTGCAGGAAATAAAAGTAAAATTGCGT
Source organism: bacterium (assembly GCA_029940215.1). GTDB lineage: Bacteria > SAR324 > SAR324 > XYD2-FULL-50-16 > XYD2-FULL-50-16 > JAHJRI01. The sequence goes on from JAOZRE010000075.1 coordinate 15,132, forward strand.
CCCCCGCTGCAGTCCTGGTAGTTTCGTGATCAGATAATTAGTCGTTGAATCAAACAGAGATTCTCATCGCACGGGGGGATTTGTCAAAGAAAAACCCTGGAAGCAGGTAAAACTGCACCCATTTGCTGAACCATCTCTCGGGTATGTGCTTGTTTCAGGCCTGTTTACCCTATGGTATTAAACTTGCTGATTAAAGGGTTATGAGACGGTATAATCCGTATCAATTGTTTTCACCTTCACACTAA
>JAOZRE010000399.1:0-659 GCA_029940215.1 bacterium
CTCCCCTCATGAGTGTTGATTTCATGGCCGTCAGCGAATCCTGGTTTCCGGGGTTGATTATCCGTATTATGGAATCTTCACCTGACGGGTTGAAGGGGTCGGTCGATCGTGTGGCCCAGAGAATTTCTGAAGCGATCGGGATGGAGGCCAGTGTCGTTTCAGAGAAGCAGTGCAACCTCAAGGATGGGACCCCTGCCATGGAGGGAGAGGTTGAGGTGCCATTTCAGAAAGCAAACCAGTTCATGTATCTGGTGCTGATCGTCATCAAGGGAGACAAAGCGATCACTGTTGCTCTCAGTTGCCTGAAACTGAAGTATGATACAGCGATGAAAGATTCTTTACGTAAAATTGCCTATACACTGACTTTTGAATGACAGATGAAAATTAAGGAGGAAAAAATGAAAGATGAACTCTCAGGTTATGATGCCATTGCGCTTGGAGAACTGGTTCGAGGAAGGACGATCCAGGCTACGGAATTGTTGGAAACGGTCATTCAGCGAATTGAACTGCTGAACCCGAAGTTGAATGCGGTTATCCATAAAATGTACGACCAGGCTCGTGAAAATGCGATGAAAGAGCCCGGTGATGGGATATTTTCCGGTGTACCATTTCTATTAAAAGACCTGCTTGCCGAATGCAAAGGGGCTCCCTTTGAAGAG
>JAOZRE010000399.1:669-4176 GCA_029940215.1 bacterium
TGTTCGCAAGCTGTTCGGGGATATGTGTCAAAGCATGACAGTGAACTGGTTAAACGTCAAAAGGCTGCCGGGTTAAATATTGTTGGTAAAACCAACACCTGCGAGTTCGGATTGCTTCCTACAACAGAACCCAAATTTCATGGTCCAACGGCTAATCCATGGAACCCCGAGTTCTCACCCGGTGGTTCCAGTGGTGGGTCAGCCGCTGCTGTCGCTTCCGGGATCGTGCCGATCGCTCATGGAAATGATGGAGGAGGGTCCCTTCGATGTCCCGCTTCATGCTGCGGTGTGTTCGGATTGAAGCCCACTCGCGGTCGTAACCCAATGGGTCCGCTATTCGGAGATAGTGGTGGGGGTCTTGCGCATGAACATGCAGTGTCTCTAACCGTCAGGGATTCAGCAGCCCTATTGGATGCGACCTCCGGGGCGGACCTTGGAGATCCTTATGCTGCTCCCTACAAGGAAAGACCTTATCTGGATGAGGTAAGGGTGGATCCCGGCAGGCTCAAGATTGGATTCCTGACAGCTGTTCCTGAGGGGTGGAGTATGGGGGTGCAGATACATCCGGACTGTCAACTTGCTGTTAAGGATGCAGCAACGCTTTGTGAAAGCCTGGGGCATGATGTTGAAGAGGTTAATCCAGAGATGCTGGGGCAGCCAAAGCTTAGTGCGACTTTCGGAAAGATGTTTTCCTGTCTGGCAGGCCGTGTGATCGCGTATTGGGAAGAAGAGCTAGGGGTGAAGATCGCAGAGGACCAGGTAGAGCCGATGACATGGGGAAGCTATCAGGCCGGTCTGAAGCGAACGGGTGCTGACTACTTGGGGCTTGTTGAAAAAACCCAGCGTTTTTCGCGCAAGATCGCCCACTGGTATGATCAGGGTGGGTACCATTTGCTCCTCTCTCCGACTCTGAGCCTCCCTCCTGTAAAACTGGGTTCCTTTGATCCAACGGCTGAAGACCCTTTTTACGGCTTTAAAACAACCAACGCGTATGTGGCGTTGACCTATATTCAGAACCTGACCGGGCAACCGGCCATGTCGGTTCCTTTGTTCTGGAATGAGCAGGATCTGCCTATCGGGGTTCAATTTGCGGGCCGCTTTGGAGATGAGGCTACTCTTTTCAGACTGGCAGCCCAACTGGAGCAGGCAAGACCCTGGATTCACCGCAAGCCACCAATACATATTGATAGTGATGGCATACGTTTTTGAATATTGCGAACAGTCTCAATAAAATGGATCCGATTAAGCGTAGTCTCAACAATATTCAGATTATCCGGAAATCCGTTGATGATACCCCCATACATGAGATTACCCGGGAGGTGCGCAAGGTCAGCCGGCTGTTCTTCTCCCAAGTGGAGACCCACTTCAGGTCATTTGACCTCTATATCAAAGACTTTCATCGTCTGGTCGAGATCGTTCGTATTATTACGGAGAACTGTCTCTCCCTGGAACAGCATATTCGTCTGTCAAAGGATGAATCCGCAGGAAGAAATGAAAAGCTGGATGTCAGGTACCTGAAAGAGTTGGTGACTGAGGTGATGGACCGGATATTTGAGTTGAACCTGCTCAATGAAGATCTGGGGAAATATCACCGGGAACTGACACGGTTCCTGAAGCGGTACCGGCAGTTCTATGGAAGAGAGAACAAGGCCCGCCCTTACGTCCGGGTGATCAAGCAGGAGAAGAAGGTTAACCACACCCTGCAGCTGTTTCGACTGACCGTCACCACCGGTTTGAAAAGCCTGAAATCAGGCGTCCACCCCGAGTCCCTTCTCAATAAGGAGCTTAGCGAGAAAAAACGTAAGAAATTGTTGGAAAACAGCCAGTACAACTATCGCCGGGTTGTGCACAGTGTGGTTCGCTATTTTCAAGCGGTCTGCACCATTCTCGCCCCCAATGTGCGTCCTATTGTTTTGAAAGCCAAAGAGGAACTGCACAAACTGGATAAACACATTGTCAGAGACGACAGCTTTCGGTTTGTTCTGGATGCACTGCATTGCTACAATCCAGCTTTGAAAAAGCTGGTGAAGGCCGAATTGGGCGACTCTCTCGTCCCGGAATTTCGCATTACCCACGACAACCTGCGAGTGGTCGGTCTGGGGGCCCTTGAACTGCCAGTGTACCAGGAGGAGGAGTGGATAGGCCGGGAGGAGGAAAGCAACATCTTGCATACAGTGGAGCAACAGCAGGGGCAGTTGCGCCGGATCAAGGGCAGGGTCACAGAGTTGAACCGATTAATGGCCAAGGGGCGCCTTGGCATTAAAACAGTAGAAGATGCCAAAAAAAAGATTCTCTACCAGAACTTCCTGATGTCCGCAGACGTTGTCTCAAAAGTCAAGCGCCTCTGTAAGAGCCTGATGGAGCCGGTTGATTACTATGCCATATACAATGCACTCTACGGCATGAAGCCCCATACCGTGGAAACACCGGAAATATTGCGAGTGATCGGGGACCTTTCAAACGAGGTCCAGCACCAGATCAGTGCCGCCAATCGGAAAAACATACTGTTTTCACTGCAGGTCACAGATTGCGGTTTTCAGCACCGTATTGGAAATAGAATATACCAGAACACGACCCCTCTTAAACTCGAAACCTTCACCATGGTTTTCGGCCACTTCTACTACGTCGCCCGCGGCGTGGAGAAGTTCTGAAAACTGCAAGTATAGACCTCACGGAAATCTCTCGGATACGTTGTCTCGAAGTAGTATCTGATTTCATAAACGACCGGATTTCAGCTTGACACAAAAAACGCCATAGCATAGGATTTTCGTTCATTTCGAGTGTTAAAAATAATCTGAACAATCACGAGGTGACATGAGAGTGTCACCCTGGTTTTTTTAAGGAGAGATTTATGGTGGAGATTCTGGATAAGATTGATGGGTTTGTGTGGGGTGTTCCAATGCTGGTGCTTCTGGTTGGGACTGGCGTTTTTATTTCTCTGATTTTAAAGTTTGTTCAGTTTCGCCATTTTGGATATGCCTGGAAGCTGATATCGGGAAAATTTGATAATCCGGATGATGAAGGAGAGGTAACTCATTTTCAGGCCCTTTCAACGGCTCTGTCTGCAACCATCGGTACAGGTAATATTGCCGGTGTGGGGACCGCCATTGCTTTGGGTGGCCCGGGCGCTATTTTCTGGATGTGGATAACCGCTATATTCGGGATGGGGTTGAAATATGCAGAATGTCTGTTGTCACTGAATTTTCGACAGATAAATGAAGACGGAACGACGGGCGGTGGCCCCATGTACTACCTGGAACACGGGTTGAAGCAGAAGTGGCTGGGTATGACCTTCGCTGTTTTTGCCGCCATTGCCGGAGTTTTTCTCACCCACTATAATGGAGGAATAGGGCCATCTGAGGCAGGGGTAATGAAATCTGTTCGCTATGTAGCTATCGTTGCTGTTGGTGGAATGGCTCACCTGTGGGGAACATTACTCATGGCTATTATCCTTAACTTTCTTTCTCTGCGTGGTGTTTTTGGTTCCTATGATGATGCTGTTTTTGA
>JAOZRE010000400.1:0-1659 GCA_029940215.1 bacterium
TGACTCTCCAGACTACTGTCTGTTAATTGACCATGCCAACAAGATTCCATTAATCAGCAAGAAACGCCTGTATGGCATGGTCTCTCTTCTCATCCGGCTGAAAAATAATGCCGTAATGGTTGGTTCCCACTACATCATGCCGGATAGCAGACGGGATCTCCTTCATCATGATATTTACCACGTCCTCTGGCAGTAGCAGATCATCATTGCTGATCAATCCCTCTGTTGCTTTCAGAATCAGGGTTTCGCATTTCAGACGGGGGTAGTATGTCCGACACTTGACTTCCCTCACGTTTGCAGCTTCTTCGGCTATGTGGTCAAGACTGATATTGGTTTTTGCACCATCGGCCGTCTCCTCAATTTCATGGTAATAGTAGGTGTCAACCACGTCATTCCAGGGATGCAGAAAGGGCGCGGCTTTCATTTTTTCTAGATATGCCTCCTTGGACTCAAACACCTCTGTCAGCCGGTCAAAGGCGGGTTTGATACCCTCGAAAACATTATCCAGTTGTTCCGGGGAGAGATCTCCTGCTCCATCAACCAGCACCAGCTTGTCTACCCGGTCGGGATGTTCGGCAGCAAAAGCCAGGGAGATAAAGGCGCCCAGAGAGTGCCCCATTGGGGTGATTCTATCGATTCCCAGGTCGTCCATCAGTGATACGATGTCCCTGACATGGTATTCCAGTGAGTATCCGGTATCTGGTTTATCAGACATCCCCCGTCCTCTCAGGTCCATGGCCATCACATGAAAATCCGACACCAGTGGCCGTACAACCATATCCCAACTGCGGCAGTTGGCTGTAATGCCGTGAATACAAAGAATGTGCTTTCCCTGGCCATCCCATTCAGCCAGGTTGATCTGAAGGCCATCTCCTTTGACCTTCTTCATTTTGGGTTCTGTCATGATGTCTCCTTCCATTTATTGTGATTGATGGTGATAGGCCCTATATTCAGATTCTCTTATTGTAATCGGGTAATAATTGCTGCAAAATCGGCGCCAGCAGTTACCCGCCCATCTCTCAAAGCAAGACTGAAACGAAAAGGCGGATTGGTAAATTCAATTCAGCACTGACGTTAACACGATGTTTTTCAATTGGAAAGGGCCTAAACAAACATCCAGTGTATCATTAATTCTACAGGTTTAAGAATTAGTGCAAATTTCGTAGCAATGGCCATGGTTGCTTTCCCAATTTCATGGATCGTTTTATTTCAATCGGGGGATATTTTACCTGCTATATCAGCTATCAGCTGAGAGTTGACTGTCGCTACCCTGCTACAATGTAGCTTATATGCTACAGTCTATCAGTTGGCCGTTAATTCGGAACCTGAATATAAGTATCTGTAATTTAAATTTATATGACTTCCGGTCATAAATATTGATCATATGGCAGGTCATAATCTAACAACCTGACAGATGATCCAGTTGTAGTGATGACCCACTAAAAAAATGAGTAATGTGCGTTTCCACGGACTATAGCGAGATATGGCAATTGGGTCCCAATCGGGGTGGTCTTAATATTGCAAATGGTTGGGTGTCAAAAATAAAGCGAGCCGGTTTCTGAGGCCTGATACAGGCTTTTGGGAAGTGGGTGCCTCTTAAAAAACGTATTAAATCCGGAGTACAGTCAAATCATGTTGACAGATGATACATTTCTGATC
>JAOZRE010000400.1:1669-4172 GCA_029940215.1 bacterium
TTCCTTTTCGTAAAATTTTTGTGTCAAGGTTACGGTAACCCCATAGATAAGGAGAAAGCATGAGCTCAAAATCAATTAAAACCCTGATCGCTCAGGTCACTGTCGGAATTTGTTTTCTGGCAATCAGCTCTGGCTCTGCACTGGCCAAGGATATCAAGGTTGGTTTGATCAGCAGCCTGTCCGGTCCACTGGCAGTTTACGGAGGGCAAACAGTAACTGGTTTTGAAATGGGTCTTGAATACCTGACGAATGGTTCGATGAAGGTATTGGGGCGAAAAATTGTGGTATTAAAAAGGGATACACAGACGAAACCGGCGACAGGCAAGCAGGTGCTTACATCTCTTTATCAGGATGACAAGGTCGATCTGGTAGTGGGCCCCGTATCATCAGGTGTTGCAACTGCCTGTCTGCCAGTGGCAAAACAGTTCAAAAAAATCCTGATCGTCGAACCGGCTGTTGCTGCTAATATCACAGGCAAGGACTATAACCGCTACATCTTTAAGACCTCCCGGAACTCTTATCATGATGGAATCTCAAATGCCATAGCCCGTGTTAAGAAAGGAACATACGCAATTGCATTGGCGCAGAACTATGCATTCGGAAAGGCCGGAGCGGAGGCATTTAAGCTTGGAGTAGAGCAGGCTGGTGGGATCTATCTGGGCAGTGAGTTGTTGCCGATTGGTACCAAGGATTTCAGCGCGCCTTATCGTCGAATTGTGAAGAAGTTCAAGAAGTATAAAGGTGACAAAGTCGCTTTTGTTATCTGGGCAGGCGGTGGCGATCCGCTGGGCAAAATCCGAAAAATGAAGCCCATGAAGCGGGAAGGGATCGACTTCTTTACCGGTGGCAACATCATGATTGCTCTGAAGGCGTATAAACGCTGGGAGAATATGGAGGGATCGACCTATTACTACTACAATATCCCGAAAAACCCCATGAATGACTGGTTGGTTAAAGAGCACATGAAGCGTTTCAATATACCACCAGATTTCTTTACAGCAGGTGGGATGGCAGCTGCAAGTGCAGTAGTGACCGCTATCAGAAATGCTGGTTCCTCTGATACGGAAGCACTCATTTCAGCCATGGAAGGAATGCGCTTCTACACACCTAAGGGGGTGATGCAATTCCGCAAGGAAGATCATCAGGCCCTGCAGGATATGTATCATTTCATCTCCAAGAATCTCCCAAGTGCAGACCATGGTGTTCCTGTTCTGAAGCGGGTGATTAGAGCTGAAGAGATGAATATTCCCATCGATAATTAACAGCCAGACCATCTCAGGGTGCTGTGATTAGCAGTGCCCTGAGGTATCAGACAACAGAAGTATACGGCATTCACAAAACCAGATGAGTCAGGTTGGATTCACACCAGAAAACTTCCAGCACTGCTTTGAGTTGAGTATTCTATGCAAAATGATAATTCGTTGGTACTTCAGATTTCAGAACTAACCATGAATTTTGGCGGTAATATCGCTGTCAACGGGGTGAGTCTGGACGTTAGTCAAAACCGCTTTGTTTCTCTGATTGGTCCTAACGGCGCTGGAAAAACGACGCTGTTTAACATGATCAGCGGACAGTATCAGCCCACACAGGGCAGCATCCGCTTCATGGGTGATGATATCACTCATCTGGGGGTTGCCGAAACAGCGCAACGGGGTATCGGGCGGTCGTTTCAGCTGGCATCCTACTACCCAAATTTGACAGTGCTGGAAAATGTCATCATGGCTGTTCAGTACAAACAGAAAAAGGGTTGGTTTTTCTGGCGCAGTGTCAATGATTTTCCTGAAATCGCAGATCAGGCATATGAAATCCTGGAAACAGTTCTGCTAAACGATAAGTGGAGCGACTTTGCGATCAGCCTGAGTCATGGCGAACAGCGGAAGCTGGAAATCGCGATTCTACTTGGTATGGATCCGAAAGTGATGTTGCTTGATGAACCAACTGCCGGGATGTCCATTGAGGAGGTGCCAATCATACTGGATCTTCTGGAGGCCATCCGGGATAAGCGTGATCGTACCATCATGTTGGTGGAACACAAAATAGACATGGTGAAACGTCTGTCAGACGAAATTGCGGTGCTGCAGGAGGGGAGACTGATCGCCTATGATGCGCCCGATGCCATTATGAATAACCCACAGGTTCAGGCGGCTTATCTGGGGAGGGCACATGACAAGTGAAACGATTCTGGACCTCATCGATATTCAGACTTATATCGATCAGCACCATATACTGCAAGGCATCACACTGGATGTGAAGGTCGGGCGGGTTACGACACTGCTGGGACGGAACGGTGCCGGAAAGTCCAGTACCCTGAAGAGCATCATGGGGCTCTATCCCGCTCGCACTGGAAGCATCAGCTTCGACAACCAGGAAATCAGGGAGTTGGAGCCGTTTCAGATTGCAAGGATGGGTGTGGGGTATGTGCCTGAAGAGCAGGCGATATTTTATCACCTGACGGTGGAAGAAAATATGAGTTTTGCTCTGCGTCTTAGAAAAACAGCTAAAG
>JAOZRE010000076.1 GCA_029940215.1 bacterium
ATATTTGCCATCTGATGAATTTCGCCCAGACGAAGGGTAGCCTGCTCTGCCTTCTCTTTTGTCTTTTTAAGCTCAGTGAGGTCGGTAATCGTCTCAACAATCCCAATAATGGCGTTGTTCTCATCCCTGACAACGCTGGCATTTTTGATGACGGCAACATCCTGCCCCGATTTGTGCAGCATCTGGCACTCTTTTGTTTCAGATGTACCACGTTCAAGAATGCCGCAGCTGAGGATGCCGTTTGGACATTCATTTCCAAAACATCGACTGCAGCCCAGAATCTCACAGGTTTTTCCAAGCGCCTCTTCGGCCGAATATCCGCTGATCCTTTCCATGGATGGGTTCCAAGAGGTAATGATACCTTTATCATCCATGGTAAATACACCGTCTGCCATGGAATTAATAATCTGGTTCAGGAATCTCAGGTTCCAGATTTCATGGGTTTGGTCCTGCATGATGATTCTTTTTTAAGTTGATGTGTTTTGCAAAGGTTATACTATGTAGTTTAAATGTTATATTTCATTTATATAACACTAAAGTAACATAAACTCAAGATGTAATTCCCGCTCTATTTCTTCCGACCTCTCTTAAATAGGTAAATAATTGCCATAATAACAGATTGTTAAAAACTTCGTGCTATTTTAAACATTGATCGGTTTATCGTGGCTCATAAATTGAAAATGTATAAACATGCCATCAAAAATGCTGGTGCAGTTTGCGTCAATTAAGGGGTGGCTCATAAATTAGTTCACTTTTTGTTTGCAAAATGTCCAGTGTTTTTGGGGCTTTTGCGAATAGAATATGAGAAGTTATTAATTTACGATCCCTAAGTCGCAGACGGTAGTCAGCTTTGAAAATTTAATCGAAGGAGGAAATCATGAGCGCCAGAAATTGTTGTAAAACGATGGAAATGGAATTGACTGCCTGGAAGGCGATTGTTTATGATATTTCCCGGAAAATGCAAAAGGCTTCCACTGATCAGATTGGAGAGATCTCTCCATATATTAGAGATCTGCATATTATGATTGAAGAGATGGATGAAAGAATCGAGCAGATTCGGGCCTCTTGCACCCCTGTTACCGGGATGGATGATATTCAATCAGAGCGAGATGCTTATGACCAGTCCCTGGTAAATGTCCGTATGAAGGCCAATGAAGCGATGAAGGTTCTTGGTGCTGGCGACTTTGGGGGTTAGTAATCGTTGTAGCCTGTTTTAACGGTTGGTAAGGGATTTACTGCGAAGATTGGGTTTAATACCCCGCCGCTTGCGTCGTCCTGTCGTTCCGGACCCCGATCCGGGATCCAGTCAAGTATTGTCCTAGATTCCGGCTTTCGCCGGAATGGCGAGTGATACCCCGCCGCTTGCGGCGGGGCAGGTTATGCGCTTTATTTCTTGAAAAGGGTATTCTTGTGAGCCTGAAACAGTCCCGAGGAAGTCAATTATCAGGATATCTCAGTCGGAAAGGTGTTGTGCTTGCCGATTTCTGTGCTGCCGGATCATTGCCCTGTGAAGCTCAGAAACAGGTTGTCGATTTACTGTCAGGGCAATTCGGGGAAAAAGTAACCTTTGAAACTGTCGACGTCGATGAATTCCGACATTTAGCTAAATCCCATCGGATTACCAGTATCCCGACGTTGATCTTTTTTAATGACGGTCAGGAAATAAAACGATTTGTCGGTCTTCAAAAAGTCGAGTTACTGTCAGATGCCATCAAAAATGTTCTAGCCATAAAAATTTAATAAGAGGGGTTTGAATGGAAAAACTGTTTAGCGAAATGACGCTGGGTGGGCTCAAGCTTGAAAATCGCTTTGTCTTTCCCCCGGTAAAGACAGCATATGGCTCGCCACAGGGTACAGTTACAGACCGTCAGATCGGCTTTTACCGGCAGATTGCAAAAGAGGGACCTGGTATCGTGATTCTGGAACCGGTTTCCGTATCCGCAGACGGCCGGGAACATCCAAAACAATTGTGTGTTCACCATCCGGAAAGTGTTGGTGAACTCAGAAAAATTGTCGATGTCGTGCATGCTGAAAATCGACTTGCGTGTCTTCATTTGAACCATGCCGGAGCAGCTGCCAATCCCAAGGCGATCGGGAAAAAACCCAAGGCACCGGTTGAAATGACCTGCCCCTCTTCCGGTCAATCCTCCGATGCCTTAACGGAAAATGAGATTGAAAAGATTATTCTTGATTACGGGGCGGCCGCCATAAAAGCAAAAGAGGCAGGATTTGATCTTATTGAAATACAGGGAGGGCACGGTTATTTGATCTCCCAGTTCCTGAATGGGAAAATAAACAAAAGGGAGGGCTTGTTTGGCCAGGACCGGCTTCACTTTGCCCGTCGTGCTTTTTCAGCAGTTAAAGCGGGGGCCCCTGAGTTGCCTTTTATCATCCGGATCTCAGGAAGTGAGATGTCGCCGGAGAAAGGGATTGCCCAGGAGGACCTTCTTCCGTTATTGACCCTTGCCGGTGAAACTGGCGCAACGGCTATCCATGTCGGGATGGGTTCTGTCTGTTTCAGCCCACCCTGGTATTTTCATCATTTGAGCCTCCCTGAAAAACCTCAGGTCGATGCCCTGTCCTGGGTACGAGAACATACAGAACTCCCGATCATTGCAGCAGGGAGAATGGGTAGACCCGAAAAGGTTGAAATGATAATGGATAATAATCTGGCTGATATGCTGGCACTTGGCCGGCCCCTTATTTCCGATCAGGACCTGTTGAAAAAATGGAAAGCCAATGAATTTGAAGCGGTTACCTACTGTGGATATTGCCTGCAAGGCTGCCTTCATCGCGTAAAAAGCGGTGAGCCACTGGGTTGTAACCTGAACCCGACGATTGGGCTGGAAGAACTTCCACCAACCCGGGATCCCCGAAAAATCCTGATCGCGGGTGGTGGACCGGCCGGGCTAAGCGCTGCCCTGTACCTGTCTAAACGGGGGCACAAGGTTATTCTGGCAGAAAAAGAGCCTCAGCTGGGTGGTCAGTTTTACTTTGCCTGGCAGGCACCTGGTAAAGATAAAATGAAGGCTGGTCTGGACGGTATTGAAGCGCAGGTTAAAAAAAAGGTTGAAGTCCGGATGAATACTACTGTAAATGCAGATCTGCTGAAGGAGATTAAACCGGATGTCCTGGTCTGGTCAACCGGCGTCATGCAGAATATTCCTGGCATCGAAGGTCTGGGTGATCAGAATAGCATGACCTCTCTTGAATACTTCAAACAGGAGAAACCGGTGGCAGGTCCACGGGTTCTGGTCATCGGTGCAGGTAGAACTGGTCTTGAGATCGTGGAAAATCTGGGAAAAGATGGGCTTGAAGTGGTTGCTACCAAACGAACCGATCCCATCGGGAGCGGGATGGACATGATCAGCAAAAAAATGACCCTGATGCGGATTGAAAAAATGTCTGAGGTGACCCTGATGCCACATACCACTGTCAAGGTATTTCATGATGACAAGGTAGCAGTTGAACAGGATGAGAAAATGGTGATCCTCGATCCGTTCCAGACTGTTATCCTGGCCTCTGGCATGCTTCCGGCTCAGGGCCCTGATCAGGAATTGAAATCTCTTGTGTCGAAAATAGAAGTCATCGGAGATGCCCGGGAAGTGAATGATATTTTCAGTGCTGTGCAAGCCGGATATGAAATGGCGTGCAGATATTAAAACCAATCCTGGCCCGGAATGCTGGGAATTTATATTGAGGGCAATCTGCGCCCTCCGGGCCACCCCTCCCATCTCAATAGTCTTACCAGGCCTTGTCCACTTCACCCTTGTTACCCTCCGCCCATCTTCGGTTTCAGAAATGTTCAATCAAGGTAAGTGATATAAACCTTTTCCTATAAGAAATGACCTTTCCAGATGTCTATGCCAACCCCTTAATGTCTAAAATATAAAGGAATACCTGGAACGTTGGTTTGCATGAGTAAATAATACTTGACATCAGTTGGGTGTGCCGATAGGATTATTTTGCACTGGCAACTGGTAATACCACCAGCCACCATCACCATGGACAGGAATTGATATGCAGGAGTTATTGAAGCCGTTAAAGGCAGATAGTTTGAAGGAGGTATTTGTCACGCGGTTTGAAGAGCTGATCCTCTCAGGGAAACTTTCCATAGGTGAGAAGTTGCCGTCAGAGAGGGAGTTAGCGTTTCAGATGGGTGTCAGTCGTCCGGTAGTACACGAGGGGTTGGTTGTGCTGGCGTCGAAGGGACTGATCACGTTGAAACCGCGCGTTGGTGCGATTGTGAATGATTACAGAAGAGCGGGCTCCCCTGACATTCTAAATTCGCTGTTCAATTACAACCAGGGGAAGTTGGATCCCCTTATATTAAGCAGTATTTTGTCCATGCGTATTCTGTTCGAGGTTGAGACAGCCAGGCTGGCAGCATTGAACAGGAGCATCGCACACGTTCAAGAGTTCAGAGAGCTACTGAAACGGGAAGAGAGGATTAGGGACACGGATGTTGATGGCCTGATAGACGTTGATTTTGAGTTTCATCACTTGATTACGCTGGCGACGGACAATCAGATCTATCCACTGTTGATGAATTCAATGAAAAGCATTTACACGAACTTGACCCGGCAGTTTTTTATAGACCCGACGGTTGTGGCGCGGGTATTTGGTTTTCACCGAGAGATGGTTGATGCAATAGAGGCAGGAGACGAGAAATTAGCCACAAGGGTCATGAAGAAGATTTTGAAGCATGGCGAAAAGCAGTTCATTTTGTTGATTAATGGTAGAAGATAGGAGGCAATCATGGCAACAGCACTGGCAGAAAGGTCCGAAAACCGTATTAAGGAACCCACCGGTCTGTCTGATCGGATTCAATGGCTCAGGGATTATTACTTCGAAGGAAATAAACGGCCCTGGAACAACCAGTTTTCAGCCTGGTCGACCGGTACCCCTTGGGATATTCAGTTTTCAGAGTTTGCGTTTTATATTGTTCCGGAGACCTTTATGCTGTTGGACCCTCTCAACGGTAGTTTTCAGCAGTCCGCCCGGAACGTGGATTTACCGGAAGGGTTCTGGAGTTGGCGTCTGCCTGAAAGGCGATCGTGGTTTGTGAAGGAGGTGATGGTCAATCACGTCCCTCGGGAGGTCCTGCCTGGGGACCTGCTTGCTGGTGCTCGATTCAACATCGTAACCTCCTTCTGTTTCAATGCGGAAGAGCGAAAGCTGTATGACCGCCTCCTGTTCAGTAAAAATGGGGCTCGCGCTCAGATGAAATGGTTTCATGACCATGGCTACGGAAACGCGGGTGCCACCAGCGGGCACGTGATTCCGGGATATGAAAGAGCCCTGACCATTGGCTGGAAAGGAATTTACGAAGATCTGGAAGAGAAGTTCGGTGCTCTCAGCGAGATGGATAAAAAAGGTCCGAAGGGGAGTCAGCTGCAGGCGATGATGACATCAGCCACCATGCCGAAAGAGCTGGCAGAGGCATACTCCGTTCTTTGTTTTGAAATGTCTGAGGCAGAAAAAGACCTGGAGCGCAAGGGTGAATTGCTGCAGATGGCTCAGAATCTAACACGTACCCCTTGGGAGCCGCCCGAAACATTCTGGGAGGCGGTTCAGGCCTTGTGGATGACGCACATGTTGGTTATGAGTGATGAAAACTATCCGGGAGCTGGGGTCTCCTTCGGTCGACTCGATCAGTACTTGTTGCCGTATTGGGAAACTTCCAGGAGTCGGGGAATGGATCGGGAGTTTGCCAAGGAGATTCTAAAGTGCTTCTGGTTTCATTGCAATACAGCCTATGATGCCATGATCAAGAACGGAAACCAGGGGATAACTGCAGGATTCGGTCAACTGCTGACCCTCTCAGGCTTGGGCTCCGGAGGTAAGGATATGACCAACGAATTGACCTACATTATGCTGGAGGTAATTGATGAGATGTCTCCCATCCTGGAACCCAAACCAAATGTAAGGTTGCATCGCAACTCTCCGGAAGAGCTGCTTGATAAGGTGGTGGAGATGGTGGCCAGCAGTCAGGGAGCTCCGTTCCTGCTGAATTTCGATGAGCGGTCCATGGCAGGGATGATCCTGGAAGGGCGCAGGGCTGGGCTGACACATTTGATCAATGAGGATAATGTCCATGAATATGCTCCTGTGGGGTGTCTGGAGAACACCATGGTCGGAAATGATCGATCAGGAACGGTGGATAACAACCTGAACCTTCTGAAAGCGGTGGAGTTGGCTATCACAGGTGGTAGAGACATGTTGGCCTTTGTAGATCCACTGGTTGGCAAGCCGGAGAAAATCCGGCAGGACGGTCCAAAAACAGGGGACAGCAGCCGTTTTGACAGCTTTGATGCGTTCTGGAAGGCATACGAAAAGCAGACTCGGTATATTGTACAGAAGTGCGTGGATACTTACGAATTGTCCGAATCTACCCGGGCCAGGTTGTTTACAACTCCCTACCTCTCCTGTCTGGTCAAGGGGTGCGCCGAATCGGGAAAAGATATTACCCAGGGAGCAGCTGAAATCAGTTTGACCACCCTGGAGGCTGTGACCTACGCGACGACGGTAGATTCCCTGTTGGCTATCAAATATCTGGTTTTTGACAAGCAGCAGTGCACCATGGACGAGTTGCGCCAGGCGTTAGAGGACAATTGGGTGGGCCATGAGAAGCTGCAGGCCATTGCGAAAAACAAGGCGCCCAAATACGGTCGTGATGACGATGATGCGGATGCCCTTGGGATAAAGGTGATGGATTGCTGGTGCGAAGAGGCCTGGAAGCACAGTACCAAGTCAACCCGTCGACAGTATAGACCCGGAATGCTGAGCTGGAATTACTGGGCCGGGGATGGATATATTATGGCCGCCAGTGCAGATGGACGGGAGCAGGGGCAGTTTCTGTCCAATGCGATCTGCCCGTCAAACGGGGCTGATATCAACGGTCCAACCTCCAATGCCAACTCAGTCGGAAAGGTTCTGGGCGGAAAAGCGGCGGATGGAAAAGGAGACTGGGAGGGGTACCTGAATCCCCTGCCCAACGGAGCCAGCCACACCATTACCTTTAACCCGTCGTTGCTGAAGGATCCGGAGCATGCTGCCAAATTTAAAGCGTTCCTGCGTGGCTATACCGAAAATGGGGGAACCGCACTGCAGATCAACATGCTGGATCCGGAGGTGCTGAAAGACGCCCAGAAACATCCCCAGGACTATCGTCACCTGCTGGTTCGTATTACCGGGTACAATGCCTATTTTACGACAGTTGGCAGGGAGTTACAAAACGAGGTGATCGAACGATTGAGCCACAGCCGATTTTAATTCGGGATCCCATTTGATGAGGTGCCTGACGAAGCAAAACAAGTCGAGCCACATGTTATGAGCAGTGAAGAAATAGTGAATTCTGAAGCTATGATCCTGGAGATTCAGCGCATGTCCACCGAGGACGGTCCCGGGATACGGACAACTGTTTTTTTTAAAGGGTGTAGTCTGAATTGCAGCTGGTGTCACAATCCGGAGAGTATTTCCAAACAGCCTCAGCTTCACTGGGTGGGTAATCGCTGCATTGGCTGTAAAAGTTGCCTGGATGTCTGCCCTCAGCAGGCACTGACTTTGTCTGAATCCGGTATGGCGATAGACCGTACGCTGTGTGATGGTTGCGGTGAGTGTGCGGAGGAGTGTCCGTCGACCGCCCTTGAATTGATGGGAGAGACGTGGCGGATGTCTGATCTGGTTGATGAGGTAATCAAGGATAAGGTCTATTTCGATAAGTCAGATGGTGGCGTGACTATTTCCGGTGGGGAACCCACCCTTCAGCCGCAATTTGCCGCGGCTTTTCTTAAATCCTTGAAGGAAAGGGGGGTGCAGACAGCTCTGGACACTTGTGGGTTATGCTCACAAAAGGCACTGGAGATAATTCTGCCCTATGCCACCATGGTGCTGTTCGACCTGAAGGTGATGAACTCAGAGAGGCACAAGCATTTCACAAATGTTGGTAATGAACGGATTCTGGCCAGTCTGGATTATATCGTCGGGTTTATGCGATCCCATGTTCATCCGAAGACCCTGTGGATACGGACGCCGATTATCCCCGGGGCGACGGATACAGAAGAGAATATTCGTGCCATCGGTGCTTATATTGCGGAGCATACCTCACAGGTTGTCGAGCGTTGGGAGCTCTGTGCATTCAACAACCTGTGCCTGGACAAATATCAACGGCTGGATCTGGCATGGGCGTTTGAGTCGGCTGTACTGAATCGAAAAGAAGATATGGAGCGTCTGGCAGAGGTGGCTCGCAGCTCCGGAGTCAATCCCGAAATTGTCCACTGGACCGGTTCGACACGACTGGAAAATGACAGTAAGCCTGAGAATAATGCCACGGACCCCCTTAAAGTTGTCAATAAGGGATGTATGACGCCGTAATTTTGATTAAGGGTCGGCTCAAAAATTACTTGGCATTCTGTCGGCAAAATGTCTGGTCTTTATGGGACTTTTGCGGCCAGCTTATGCCAAGTTATTTTTGTACGATCCCTAACAGAGGAGTGAGATGAAAAAAACTGAATTCAACCAGGAAGATATTGATGCCTTCGCACCCGCTGAGAAAATCGGGCTGATCTCTTGTATTAATCCGGAAGGTCAGGTTCACATGGCCCTGATAACCAGTATTATGGCCTCTTCTCCCACCCAGGTTACCCTGGGGCAATTCTGTACGGGGTTGAGCAAGTGGTATATTCAGGAAAACAATAAGACCGCTTTCCTGATTATGACCCTGGATAAACAATTCTGGCGTGGGAAGGCCCGATGGACACATAAACGGTTTGATGGTCCTGAATACGAGCGCTATAATGAAATGCCCATGTTTCGCTACAACTCCTACTTCGGTATCAACACTGTCCACTATCTTGACCTGGTTGAGACCAGCCATAAGGAGCCCCTGCCTATGGGCAGGATCGTTCCGTCGGCCCTGATGACGATCCTCGCGAAAGGTGCCGCAAAAACGGGCAAACAGGAGAGGATTCTGAAGCCGTTCGCTGAAAATCTGCTGAATAAACTGGACTCGTTGAAATTCATGTCCTATGTTGGAGCAGACGGATTTCCAGTGATTATTCCCATAATCCAGTGTCAGGCGGCTGACAGCCGAAGGCTGGCCTTTTCGACTCTGGCTTTCAGGGATGAGCTCAGCACTGTTCCGGCTGGAACGCCTGTGGCGGTTTTTTGTGCCAGCATGAGTATGCAGAGTGTGCTGATGCGGGGAACCTTCAACGGCATTCAACGTCACCGTCTGATGGAATTGGGGACCGTTGATATCGACTGGGTTTATAATTCGATGCCGCCTAATCATGAACAGATTTATCCGGAAACCAGACTGGAGTCTGTTGTAAATTTCTAGGATGTGTTGCTTTTATAAAAGTCCGACCTGGACGTTCCGGGAAAATGCTCAAATTGGATTGTGAAAAACGGGAAAAAAGGAGTGTTTCCTTAACTGGTTTGAATTCATTTCAATCAGTTGCTCCTGAATTTCTGTGTTGTTTGTTCGATGCGTAGTGCTTGGTGAATAGATCTGTTGTTTTCATAACGTTCTCTGGGAGGATTATGGAAAAAGCGGGCTTTCTGAAACGGTTTATTCTTCCGTTGACGCTGGTTGTTGGTATCAACCTCGTATCAGGCTGGATATATGACACAGCCGCCATGATGGATCCCGGAACCCTCCGCTCTCTTCTAATCAACCTGTTTGCCCCCCTGCTGTTTATTTCACTCTGGTTTTTCGCTTTTGTCGGACCTCCGCTATCCTATTTTCTTGGGGCCACCTTTTGGGAGAGGTTGGTAATTGCCTTTGCAAATCCCGTGATCTGGGTGGTATCGGTTGAGGCAAAAATAGCTTGTCAGTTCTGCACAGCTGAAATGATCTATTTCCTCTTTCTTCCCTGGACATTTGGCGTCATTTGCGTGACCTGCATTGAGTTTTCAGTGGCTGACCTGGTCTGTCGTTTCTGGCACCGGCGAAGAGGTGCCAGTGACGTGACCGTTTTTCATCCAGGGGTGCTTACACTTCTGCTGGTCGGGTTGACTGGTACTTACGCCGGGTTAATCAAAGGACAGGAGTGGGTCTACTTCATCGTTCAGCTGTATAAAACCCATTTTTTATCTTAGACCGGAGGTGATCTGATGGATGGAAAAGCTGGAAATAGTGTCCCATGTGGATATAGTCATACACCGATCTCCAGAAGAGATACACTCAAGCTGATGGGAAGTGCTGCGGTGATGGCGGGAATGTCCGGTATAGGCTTTGGAAGTGATGCCTTTGCTGCTGAGAAGCAAAAACAACCGAATATTATCTTTATCCTGACAGACGATCATCGATGGGACTGTCTGGGCGCGATGGGACACCCTTTCCTGAAAACTCCTAACATGGATCGAATTGCGCAGGAGGGAATCCTGTTTGAAAATGCATTTGTTACTACCTCTCTCTGTAGTCCCAGCCGCGCCAGCTTTCTAACCGGGCAGTATGCATCCGTTCACGGCGTGCAGAATAATGCGACCATGTGGGATGAAAAGCGGAATATTACGTTTTTCGAGCATTTGAAAAAGTCTGGTTACGACACCGCCTTCATCGGAAAATGGCACATGCCGGGTGGTCAACTTCCTAATCTTCCGGGAGTTGACCAGTTTGTGTCCTTCACCCGAAAGGATGGGCAGGGGGACTATTGGGACTGCCCGATTTTCGTAAATCATCAGCTGACCCCCAATCGAAAGCGATACATTACCGAAGAGCTGACCGACTATGCCATTGATTTTGTCAATGCGGGACGGGACAACCCCTTCTGTCTTTACCTGTCACACAAGGCGGTGCACCACGACTGGAAACCGCCGGAACACCTGAAGGGCATGTTCGATGGTGCCGATCTTTCTCACTTGGCCCCCGAGTCTGACAAGTACAATACCTGGACCAACCTCAACTGGCTGGAAGGGACCATGGGGAACATGCATGATATCTACCGCCGATATTGTGAATGTCTCGTATCGGTTGATGAACAGATCGGACGATTACTGCAGGCACTTGAAACTCGAGGTGAATTGGATAACACCGTCATCGTTTACGCAGGGGACAATGGCTATATCTGGGGGGAACATCGGATGTACGCCAAGCATTATCCTTATGAAGAATCGATCCGGGTTCCTTACCTTGTCAGAGCTCCGGAACGCTTGCTCCACAACCCGGGCAGACGGGCCGACCAGATGATCCTGAATATCGATCTGGCTCCAACATTGATGGAAATTGCAGGTATACCCATACCGGAGCAAATGCAGGGAGAGAGCTTTCTGCCGATCATGCAGTCGAAAGATGCTCCGGGCCGGGATGCATGGATCTATGAACTGTTCAGGGATTTTCCCTTCGGAGGTCGGGTACCACCTCACAAAGCGTTGCGGACCCGGCAGTATAAATATATCGAATGGGAGCGTTGCCAGGAACAACCGGAGTTGTACGATCTCCTGTCTGATCCGAGGGAGATGAAGAACCTGATTGACAGTAAAGTTGGCAGGGAACTGGTTCAGATATTAAAACAACAGATGTCTGGTTTAAAGGAGGAGTTTCATATTATAAGCTGACGCCATTGTCGGATGTTTTATCGACGCCTTTGTCATTAAATCGGATTTAAAAAAAGGGGGGGGAGTCAATATGAGTAGCATATTTAGTCGGTTCGTTGAAATCGATCTGGTGGATAAGCGTGTGACTGACTTTAAGGTCAGCCCAGATTATATCAGGGACTATATTGGAGGTGCCTCGCTGGCTGCCCGCTTGTATCTGGATATAGCCGATCCGGGAGTGGACCCCTTGTCAGCCGACAACCCACTGTTTGTGATGTGCGGCCCCATGGGAGGGACGAATTTCCCCGGGTCTTCACGATTTGTGATGTGCGCTAAATCCCCTCTGACCGGCATCTGGGGGGAGTCCTCTTCGGGTGGATCCCTGGGAGCTTATTTGAAGAAAGCAGGTATTGATGGACTTGTTATCAGGGGAAAGGCTGTGGCACCCTGCTACCTGTTTATTGATGACGGGAAAATAGACATACTTGATGCCGCCGACTTGTGGGGCCTGGAGACCTACTCCGCAATTGATCACTTAAGGGAGATTCATGCAGGCGAAAAGAAAGTCAGTGTGGCATCCATCGGCCCTGCGGGTGAAAACGGGGTTAAGTTTGCCTCGGTCTGTAATGATAAGGCGCATCATGTTGGCAGAACCGGCATGGGGGCTGTGATGGGTCAAAAAAACATGAAGGCGCTGGTGGTTCGGGGAAGTGGAAAGGTTCCTTTGGCCGATGAAGCAGGCTATAAACAGGCCAGAAAAAATACATTGGAAACCGCTAAAGAATCGATGATTACCATGTCGTTCAACCAGGTTGGAACGGCGGCTGCCATGGAAATGGGAATGATGACTGGTGACGTGCCGATCAAGAACTGGTCTGTGGGTCTGGATGATACGATCCCTGAAGCCATTGGCGGTTCAGTGATGGTGGAGACAATTGTTAAGAAGCGGAAGGCCTGCTTTGCATGCCCTATCGCCTGTAAACCGGAAGTGGTGATTGAGAGTCAAAAATATGTCATGGACCGGGGCCCCGGCCCGGAGTACGAAACCTGTGGAACCTTCGGCTCAATGCTGATGAACCTGGATCTTGCAGGACTCTCCAAGGCCAACGAACGCTGTAATCAACTGGGGATGGATACCATTTCCTGTGGTGCCACCATCGCCTTTATCATGGAGGCTTATGAAAAAGGGTTGCTGACACAGGAAAAGTTGGACGGCCTGGACCTGTCATGGGGAAATATCGATGCCACCATCGAATTGTTGGATAACATCGCCTACCGCAGGGGATTTGGTGATAAAGCGGCTGAAGGGAGCGCCGACCTGGCTGCGAATCTGGGCAATGGAGCCGATGAGTTTCTGGTAACTGTCAAGGGATTGGAACTGCCCATGCACGATCCGAGAGGATTTCACGGCATGGGGCTGGCCTACATGATGTCGACGCGGGGAGCCTGTCATCTGCAGCACTCCTGCCAGGCAGTGGAGCAGGGAATGGTTGCCTGGGACGATGCCGGGCTGGAGGAGGATTATGAGGGGCCCAGCAGCGATGGTAAGGCTGAAATGGTATTCATAACAGAAAATATCGGGCAGATGGCCAATACACTGTGTACCTGCCATTTTGTTCACTGGGCCATCGGCATGGAGAACCTGATAGACGGATTTAATGCAGTAACCGGACTGGGATACAATCTGGATGCATTTATGAAAGCCGGTGCCCGGGCTTGGGTCTTAAAACGCAGCATCGGCAACCTGATGGGGATCACAGCTGAGGATGACCGGCTGCCGGCGAGGGTGTTGACCCCGTTGGAAGATGGCGGATCAGAGGGAACCATTCCTGATATGTCCTTGCTGAAGCGCGAGTACTATCAGCTGCGAGGATTGAACGAAAATGGGATCCCGAGTGCTGAACTGCTGGATTCTCTGGATCTGGGATTTTTGAAAGAGCGATTACAAGCTGTTTAACCAACTGAAGCAGATCCATGAGAGGCACTTTACTGCGAAGCATGAGAATAATTCTCCGCAGAGTATGACGTCCCGTCATCTCGGACTTGATCCTGGATACAGTCAAGTGATACCAAACCGCTTGCGGCGAGGGGCTTTATTTTGTTCATTGGTTCTTTTGTACTTATGTTCCATTCATTAAAAACCAAAAGGGAGGAAACATGGCACAACTTGATGTGTTCAGTGAGGAGTGGTGTAAGCTTTGGAAAGACATGTTGAACGAAAATGCCGTTTTTGCCAAATACAACAAGGGGTGGGAGGGGGACCTGGCCGGTGTTGTCCAGGCAGACCCGGATAATAATTTTCCTGAGGAACAGTATCTCTATCTTCATTTCCACGATGGCAGTGCCATTGATGTCAAGATGATCACAAAGGAGGAGGCGCAGAAGTGCAAATTCATCATGACGGGTCCTTACATGCGTTGGTATCAGGTGGCCAAGGGGGATCTTGATGCGGTCAAAGCAATGATGCAGGGTAAATTGAAGTTAAAGGGAAACCTGCCCTATGTCGTGAAATATGTGAAAGGGGTTCAGGAATCCATCAAAACCATGCAGGGCATTGACACCAACTTTCCTAACGAATAGGAGAAGCATCATGACATATGACGCTGATTTGAGTTTTAACTATTTTGGCCCTACCAAGGTGGTTTTCGAGGTTGGAGCCGTGAATGAAATCCCTATCCAGATCAATGAACTGGGAAGCAAGGCAGTTCTGATCACGGACCAGGGCCTGCTTGAGACCGGTCTTGTCGACAGGATCAAAAAGGTAATTGGCAGCAAACTGGCAGGTGTATTCTCCGATGTTCCTCAGGATTCTGGCATGGAGGTGGTTGATGCCGGGACTGAATATGCTCTGTCGGTCGGAGCGGATGTTATTGTGAGCCTGGGTGGTGGAAGTGTGATCGATACTGCTAAGGGGATGAGCATTCTGATGAAGCAGGGTGGCAGTCTGGTGGATTTCGAAGGGTTCCAGATGCTGACAGAGCCACAAATCCCGCATGTTTCAGTCCCAACAACAGCCGGTACCGGCTCTGAAGTCAGCATGGGGGCGGTCATCCTGAATCGGGAGGCTGGCCAGAAGATTATCCTGGGTGAAGATCATATTATTCCCAGGGTAGCGATTCTTGATCCCACTTTGACCGAAAGCCTGCCGCCCGGTCTGACAGCTTCAACTGGTATGGACGCACTGACGCACTCCATCGAGGCCTTTGTGGCCACCATGAAAAATCCTGTCTCAGATGCGCTGGCCCTGTGGGCCATGAAAACCATAGCCAAATACCTGCCGCTTGCCGTGAAAAACGGGTCTGATCTGGTAGCCAGGGGGCAGATGCAGGTAGCCGCCATGGTTGCCGGATGGGCTTTCTCGAATGGATACCTGGGAGCGGTACATGCCATGTCCCACTCACTGGGCGCCATCAAGAGGGTACCCCATGGAACAGCCAACGCACTGCTGCTACCCCACGTCATGAAATTTAATCTGTCGGAAATCCCGGAACTGACAGCCGACATCGGTCATGCCATGGGATTTACCAGTCCGGCTATGTCGTCTGCGGAAGCGGGTGAAGCGGCCATTGCGGGCATCGAAAATATGCTGGTGGAAGTGGGACTGCCCAGAAAGCTGAGTGAATTCGGTGTGACTGAGGATGATATCGCAAAATGTTCGGAGCTTGCCATGAGTGACGGATCCATTGTTTGCAATCCTCGTATGGTCATGGAGCCGGAAGAGGTGGCCGCCATCTATCAACAGGCAATCTAATTTGTTTTAAAGGAAGCGTTATGAACACGATGCTCGAAAGGGTGAAGCTCGCAGATGGTGCAGA
>JAOZRE010000401.1 GCA_029940215.1 bacterium
CATCGTTCCTGACAACTTCGATGCCATGTTTCTCCAAACTGGCCAGGAGCAGTTTAAAAGCCTTTTTTCTAACGGCTTCGTCAATTTGTGTCTGATCTGATTGTGTAAGGGCGATTTCTCTGGCTGCCCGGTGAAACTGCCCGATGATCCTGAAGGTATGTGTAAATGAACGCAGTGGATCTATCAGTATTCGGTTGAAAAAGGACTTTACCATCACAAATTATCGTATTTTGGTTTTTCAATGGACAGGACCGTGTTTTTTTTAACCTGCGATCCGGTTTTCATCCAGCATCGCGAATAATCGGCACCACACCCGACAACAATCCGCTGGAAAAATAGAGGTGATCAAAACCCGCAATAGCATTAATGTTCTATTTAGTCTTTCGAAGCCCATTGTTAATGTCAAGCAGTCCTTATGAAAATCAATGTTATTAAAACACTTTTTTGGCGGTATCAATTGTGCTCTGTTCACAGAACTGGTCATGATAAATAGTTATTTTTCTTTTGGGAGACATTCAGCTGGTTATGGATGACAGTATTAGTTCAAATGTTCTAATTCTGAAACCAGAGCCAGACCATTGTTTCGAAACCATAGAACAATTCCAACCATAAATTGATTGCTTTCCGCATAACCCTTCAACCCGATTGGCATTATGAAGCCATCTCAGGCACAGCAATTGATCAGAACACTCACTGATCAGATCAATCAGTATAATGATGAATACTATCAAGATGGCGAAAGCAGTATCGATGATGACCAATATGATATTTTACTCGAGCAACTGATTCAACTGGAAGAACAGTTCCCACAATATTTGACCATGCAGTCTCCCAGCCAGAGGGTTGGAGGCAATACCGTGAAAAACTTCACCGCCGTCAAGCACAGGCATGCCATGCTAAGCCTGTCAAACCTGTATTCACGATCGGACCTTGAAAGCTGGCATGATTCTACTGTTTCCCGATTAACAGATGCTCCGGTCCTGTTCGGGTGTGAAGTTAAAATTGATGGTGTTGCCATTTCTTTGATATATGAAAACGGTATTTTCAGCCGTGCGATCACAAGAGGTAACGGCGAAACAGGTGATGATGTGACTCAGAATATCAGAACCATCCGTAGCCTGCCCCTTGAATTGAAAGAACCGATAAATCTGGAAGTACGCGGAGAGGTTTTTCTGCCGCGAAAACGGTTTGAACAGATCAATCAACAACGTGAAAGAGAAGGCTTGCCCCTTTTTAAAAATCCACGAAACGCCGCAGCCGGTACTATCCGAACAAAAGACACCAAACTGGTAGCACAGCGTGGGCTGGATGTTTTACTTTATGATGTGGTCGAAGGCCAGACCAGCCAATTCCATTTCAAAAATCTGGAGTTCATTTCTGAACTGTCATTGCCAGTAAACGTCTATCGCGAAAACTGTGCGAATGCCGATGAAATCTTCACTTTCTGCGACCGCTGGGAAAAAGAAAAACCGTCGCTTCCCTTTGATATAGATGGCGTAGTCATCAAGGTCGATGATCTCGACCAACGCAGAACCCTAGGGGTGACGGCAAAGTCGCCTCGGTGGGCAACCGCATGGAAATTCAAAGCTGAAAAAGCGAAATCCCAACTGATTAGCGTGGAAAACTCCATCGGAAGAACCGGTACCCTGACTCCCGTTGCCAATCTCGAGCCGGTGGAACTTATGGGAACAGAGGTAAAACGAGCTACCCTTCATAACTACGATCAAATTGCACGCTTGGGGATACATGAACAGGACACGCTCTTTGTTGAAAAGGGGGGCGATATTAT
This sequence comes from bacterium, assembly GCA_029940215.1. Taxonomy (GTDB): domain Bacteria; phylum SAR324; class SAR324; order XYD2-FULL-50-16; family XYD2-FULL-50-16; genus JAHJRI01. The sequence continues at coordinate 1,790 of JAOZRE010000401.1, forward strand.
CCCCAAAATTGTTGGTGTGGACTTTTCTAAAAGAAAAGAGTTCTCAAAGCCCATTCTGGCACCTGAAAACTGCCCTGTTTGCAACAGCCCCTTGTCGCGTCTTGAACAAGAGATCGACCTGCATTGCGATAACCTATCGTGCCCTGCCATTGTTGAGGGATGCCTTGAGCATTTCATCTCCAAAAAAGCCATGGATATTCAGTCGTTCGGAAAAGCACTGATCCGGCTGTTTATCCAAAAGGGGTTTGTTTCCGAAATCCCGGACATTTACATGCTCCATGAGAAGCGGAATGCAATGATTCAACTGGAAGGAATGGGGGATAAATCAGTGGACAACCTGCTGAATGCAATCGATAACAGCAAATCAAAACCGCTGAACCATTTTATTTATGCCCTGGGCATCCGTCATATCGGCGAAAAAGCGGCAAAAACCCTGGCTGTTCAGGCAGGATCTGTTACCCAGTTCCTTGATTTGACGGAAAAAGAACTTGTTACAGTTTCCGACTTCGGCCCCATCATGATATCGTCTGTACTATTATGGATACAGCATCCCGAACACATTGAGATGATCAGGAAACTGATATCGCTGGGACTGAATCCAGAACCTCTGGCTGTTAATCTTGACCAGCCGTTTGTGAATCTGAGGGTAGTCATCACCGGAAAGTTATCGCAGCCAAGGGACATCTGGAAAAATCGACTGGAGACACTTGGCTTCCAGGTGTCATCGTCAGTATCCGGAAAAACCAATTATCTACTGGCTGGAGAGGATGCCGGTTCCAAACGGGAGAAAGCATTGAAACTGAACATACCCATTCTGTCTGAATCTGAGATGGAAGCATTGCTGAACGGTAAATAAAGATGAAAATTCTAATTATTGGTGCAGGTGAGACCGGTTTTTATATTGCCTCTGAATTCTCCGAGGATAATTTCGAAGTCACTTTGGTTGATGAGAACCCACACCAATTGAAAGTCATACAACGCAGCCTGAACGTTGCCGGCATCTTGGGAAATGGGACCTCTTTATCGGTACTGGAATCCGCAGGCATTGAGTCTACAGACCTACTCATCGCATGTACAGATCATGACGAAACTAACCTGATCTGCTGCCTGCTGGCCGATCACTATGACATCAAACATAAAATTGCGGTTACCAAAACCGCATCTTTTATAAAAAAAAAGGTGATCTCTCAATACATTAGGTCCGGCATCAGTCAAATCATCAACTCGACGATGGTAACAGCGCAGGTAGTAATGGAAACAGCCAGCCTTGCCTCAGCCTCTGAAGTCTCTGCTTTTGGTGAACGGAATGTGTTACTCGTCGGGTGCCGCATTAAAAAAGGCTCTCCCTGGGAAAATCTCTATTTAAGGGAAATAAGGCAACATAATGAAAATAGCCAGTTCCTGATAGCAAGTATTGTCAGAGATGGAAAGTCCTACATTCCCAGAGGCAACGATCAGATCGTTCGTGGGGATTATGTGTATATACTGATTCCAAGCAGTCATGCCGAGATTCTGAATAATATACTGAACGTCAGGATCTCTACCAATAGAAAAGCTGTTATTGCGGGCGAAAACCTGATCGCAGAACGCGTTGCCAGTGGCCTGTTGAGAAGCCACTATTCAGTTACCATGATCTGCAGCAATGAAGTCGATGCCAACAAAATGAGGAAAAAGTTTTCTCACCAGAAACGATTTCAGGTCATGCAGGGTCAGGCTGAAGAGGTCAAGCTCCAACTAAAAGCCGACGTCACCGTCTCCTCTTTATTCGTTGCCGTTACCAACGACGATCATCTCAATATTGAGTCTGGAATCGTCGCACGATACCTTGGAGCCGGTAAGGTTATCTGCGTGATTAATCGTCAGGATTTGATTCAACCGGCAGCTAGCGCCGACCTTGATGTGGTAATATCCCCAAGACTGATCACAGCCAGGCAGATAAAAAAACTCATCCGAGGTCGGGAGAAATCCCTGAATTATACCACCATTTCCGAGACCAATATGGAAGTGTTGGAAATGGTCACCAGCGAAAAAGCTACAATCCTGGAAAAGCCCATCAAGGAGATCAACTTTCCGCACAATTCTCTTGTGGGCGCTCTCATAAAAGGGAACAGCAACGTCATCATTCCGACAGGAGATACCGTTATTGAGGCAGGTGATAAAGTCATCATGGTTACGGTCCCTGAAGGGGTCCCCAAGCTGAGGGCTATCCTGGAAGGTGATACCGGAAATGGCCATTAATACTTAGGGTCGGCTCAAAAATTACTCACGTGTTTCCCATGGATAAAAAAGAAACGCGTTGCTGTGGCTTTATGCCAGCAAAATGCCCGGTCTTTATGGGACTTTTGTGGACAGCTTATGCCAAGTTATTTTTGTACGGTC
>JAOZRE010000402.1 GCA_029940215.1 bacterium
ACGATTCTCAAACAAGCCGTCATTGCCATAACCTATAAAAATATTTTTCGTAAAAATAAGGACGCCTATTTGAAGTTGTTGGAAACATCAAAGGGATTGCTGGAAGCGGTCAAACCCTGCGCGTCTTCAGGACATAAGGCAATGAGAAGGCTTGCCAGTCATGCTGAGGTTTATACCAAAAATATTAACAATATCATCAATCAGGTAAAATCAGAGGACTCTGCAGGCTATGATGAGGAGGATTTTGGAAGGACACATCAAAATTTCTAATTTTTATGTGAGGTAGGGTTGTCCAGCCAGTCAAAACATCCCCTTTCTTTGTTGCGAACTTATAAATCTCTACTGGATAGCGGTTGAAAAGAGGAGATTTTGCAATTTATTTTTGTGTATCATTCCGTTAAGATCTAGAGACAAGCAGGCAAATCCTTTAGAACGATTTCGGCAAGACACTAGCATTATCACCCTGCCGAGTTTAGTTTTCCCTGTAAAAGTGATCAATATCGATGATAAATTAACTGAGAATAAGACGATGAATCAGTCAGCACAGACCGAAAGAATTAAACGAGTATTAGGGGCATTTGAAGATCTTTCTGTCAAAATGGAGACAATTGAGGTTTTTTACAACTATTTGACCGAAAAGATGAATATGCCTTGCGATGTGGTATCAGTAGGTGAGTATGAAAAATACCAACTGTATGGAATAGAGAACTCGAATGATGAGCTTTTTGGTCTTCTGGGTAAAGTCAAACTGATTTCAGATGAGAAAAAGGAATCAGTGATACCCCTATGCGACTTAAAAGCAGTTGATAATCGTTCTGAAAGTTTTAATTTGTTGAGTGACTACGCAACCTGGTTTGTTAACCACCAATAGTATTCCCCCCCTGCATTTCTGATATTCAGGTAATTCGAAAGCTCAAAGTGCACGCGGAACAGGCAGTCTGGCGAATTGATTACCAGGTTGAACCATCTGGATACTACTTTGAATATCAGAGTCATAACAATATACACGTTCCCCGGGGGGTAACCATTAAGTGGGACCTGCTTACTGGATTGGGATCGGTCTTTTGAAATGACTTGAAGACAGATAAGAAGAGTAAATAGTGACAATCAATATCAGCAGATAGCTATTTGCTTTGAAGTTAATAAAACTGCTCATCCCTCCATTCTAGAAACAGTCATGCATAAAATCAGAAGAATACAACTCCTGAAACAGTCGATTAAAGTGATCGTACTTTTTTTGGTTTGTTTTTGCTTAAAGCCTGACCTTTACGCAAATCAGACATTTGGTGATTATTGTTCAACCCCCACCTCTGACCAGGTTATAACCCTGAAAGCACTTGCAGATGAAGCGGGTGTTGTCTATTCAGCGGCAAACTGCCTTCTCATTTACAAAAAGCTTAACAAGACGAAAGAGTTGTTTCTGACCCGTCGGAATATCAATGATTTAAGCCCACTAGCAGGTTTGACAAAGTTGACCATGCTGTCACTGGAAAAGAATCGGATTAAAGATACGGCTCCCCTGTCCGGGCTAACAAAATTGACATGGTTGAACCTGGGACATAACCGTATTGAGCATATTAAACCGTTGGGAAATCTTCGGAAACTGGAATGGTTGATCCTGGATAACAACCGCATCAGGGATATCAGTTCCCTATCCAGACTCAATAAATTGAACAAACTGCTGCTGGCGTATAACCGAATAGAAGATATCCAACCGCTTCAAGACTTAAGGAGTATTCAGACGCTCTATATGAACTACAATTCGGTTTCAATGATTGCTCCCTTAAGGAGAATGTCACGTCTGTCCACACTTTTCCTGGATCACAACAACATCAGCGATCTATCCCCACTAAGCGGATTGGCAAATCTGCGATGGCTGAACTTGAATAAAAATCTTATTGAGGATTTGACACCCCTTAAGAGACTGAGGCAATTGACTTTTATGGATTTGAGAAGTAATAATGTCAAAAGCCTGGCCCCAATCAGACGCCATCGTGCATACCGGAAGTACAAGTTGCCGAAACCAGTTGCCAATAAGAGTGTGACAAAGAAGGGAAGCATCAAACCGGCACTCGTTGTTAAGAAAGCATTAAAGACTTCTGCTATAGTGCCTGACAAGCTAGGAAAAGTAAGAAAGGTACTGGAAAAGAAAATAGGAAACAAAAAAATCCGAAAAATGCCCCCCCCAAGGCAGAAACCGAGGACTGTCCCTTCTCGGCTGAAGCCCCCACCAGTGAAGCCGAAATTAGTCGTCCGCCCAACAAAAATACCAAAGGCAACATCCGTAATAACGGCTCGATCAGTGAAAGCTGAAAAAAAACCTGTTCAGAACAGATCGGCATTCCCCATCGTTGTCGCCAGAAGAGTCGAACCGTTAAAACCAGAACGTCCCCGGCCCGGCGTTAAAATTCCAATAGATATTCGAGATGAGTTGTCCCCTGAGTATCCGGCGCCAGAGTTGACATTTCTGGAGATCTGCCACAGCCCGAACCCAAAACAACAGCATACCCTTCAGATCCTCGCGAAGAAGGTTGGGTTACCTTTGAGGTCGGGGGCATGCAAAGAACTCTCTCTGAGGCTGGGAAAGCTGGTGATGTTGATTATTCATAATCAGCAGATTGAGGATGTCAGCCCACTACAGCATATGAAGCAATTGAGCCGTCTGGTACTGTATAACAACCGCATTGTGGATGTCCGACCTCTTGCAAAGTTGGTGAACCTGAAAAAGCTAGGGCTTGATCATAACCGTATTCAAGATATATCGCCATTGAAAGGACTGAAAAAATTGACGATGCTGTCGCTACATCACAATCAGATCGTTGACATTTCTGCCTTGTCAGAACTGCCGGAATTGAAAATTGCATCATTGCATCATAATCGAATACAGAATATTACTCCCCTGGCTGGTTTGATCAAATTGACATGGCTGGAATTGGATGGGAACCGGATTAACAGCGTCGAGCCACTGTCCGGCCTCATTAGGCTGCACCTGCTTCGGCTCAATAACAATCTGGTATCAGACGTAACACCGCTGGAATTTCTTGATCGCTTGTCTGAATTGCATTTGATGAGAAATAGACTGGTATCAGCTCAGACACTAAAAAATCTTCCGCGGCTCAGAAAACTTGATTTACGCGGTAATCCGCTGGTTAATTCGGATTCGCTAAAACAAATGGAACACTACAGATCCTTCAAACTACCCTGATAACATGTCTGGACACCATTGTGATCTGGAATAGACAGCTATTCAGTTACAGAGAAGTCAGCAGCGGACGTAAGTCTCCCCATCCCTGCGGACTTTTCCTGCTCTGATCAAGCGTTCCAGGTGCTTTTCCATCATATTGCGTTCAGATGCTGCTATAAACCAGATATCATTGTTGTTCCGCTTACCATAGATAATTCCAAGGTCTGCAATCTCATCCAGGGTCTGAGATTTCTTGCTGAGAGACTCAAGCAACTGCCTCTCTCTCCTGAAAATGATATCCAGATATTGCCTGACCGTTTTAGGATCTCCATCGTAAATTCCATCTTTACCATGAGCAGAGAGATAGGTATCGGCCTCGATGGCCAAAATCCGCTCCAGGGATGCAATGGTATCGTCAATACTGGACCCCTTATCGCCGTAGTAAGGACCTGCCTTGACAAGATCAAGATCGGCTGTAAACAGCACTTTTTCATCGGGAAAGAAAAAACACAAATGACCAGGACTATGACCAGGTGTGTGCAGTACCTGAATTCTGGTTTCCCCCAACGAAATTATCTCGTTGTCATTAAGCAGACGAGTTGGTTCCCGGGGAGTGAAATGGGTATCATTGATGAGAAACTGCCGTGTTTCATCGCCCAAAGGACTTGCTTTTTCATCGGGGCTCATCCATGCGTCCAGCAGGGATTCTAGATCACTAAACATTGAGGCTTCCAGTCCGTGGGCCCACAATTCTGCTTTTGGAAACAAATGGTTATTTAGAAAGTGATCTTCGTGGCAGTGCGAGTTGATGATCACATCTATGGGTCTTTTACTTGCAAGTTTCGTAAGAACTTCTGCATCACAGGCTGGATCTATTAGAACCTGAAACTCGTCATCGATATAGATAGAATGGCAATGGGGATATCGACCCCCTTTAATGTAGTGAATTCTATTTTTA
>JAOZRE010000403.1 GCA_029940215.1 bacterium
CTATTTTGAATGCTTCACTATCTTTAAACCAAGTCGCGTAAAGCTGTTTTCCGCAGGTCTGATACTGCCAGGGCATGACCATCAAAACCTTCATATGTGGCAAGTTTATGGGCATGTTTTGCCAGTTGAGGATAAGCTTTTGATGTCACATGGCCTATTGATGTCATTTTTAAAAAATCATAAACGCAAAGAGGTGAATGTGTCTGGGCAGCCCCGGAGGTTGGCAATACCGCATTTGGTCCAAGCACAAAATTGCAAAGGGTGACTGGTGTGTGATGCCCCAGAAGAATCTCGCCTGGTGTTATCAACCTGCCCAGATAATTAAACGGTTCATGGCTTAGTACCTCCAGGTGCTCAGGAGCATAATCGTTGACAAATTCTATGGTTTGATTCATATCCCTGGTTAAAATAACACCACCTCGTTCACCACCGAGCACCGCGCTGGAAAATTTTACCCTGATTTTTCCCATTTGTTCCCATAATCTTGGAATGGTAGCAATGACTTCATCGGCCAGTTGACGGCTGGGGGTCACTAAAAAAGCTGAAGAATCAGGGCCATGTTCCGATTCGATAATTAAATCAAGGGCTGCTATCTGGGCAGAAGCCGTATGATCTGCCAAAATCAGGGCTTCACTTGGTCCTGCAGGTGTTCCGGGATCAATTACATCGGATAGAACCCTTTTGGCCGCAATCAGCCACGGGCTGCCCGGTCCAACAATTTTGACTGCTTTAGGGACTGTTTTTGTTCCAAAGGCGGCAGCGGCTACCGCCTGTGCTCCACCGCATTTGTATACATCCTTGACACCTGCCAATTGAGCGGCCACCAAAGTCGCATCATCTATTTTACCGTCAGGTCCGGGGGGAGTGACGATGAAAACATGCTTGACACCTGCGACCACGGCAGGGATGGCTGTCATCATAACTACGCTGGGAAAGGAACCCTTACCCCGGGGTACGTAGCAGGCAACCGATGGTATCGGTGAAAACCGATCACCCACAATTACTCCAGGGAACTGTTCTGAAAGCCTCATCATCTCCGGCATTTGGTTTTCATGAAATTTTTTGATCCGGTTAGCTGCAAATTTTATGGACTCAATGAGATCAGGATCTAATGATGCGAGGGCACGCTCAAAATCATCTGGTTCGGCTTTAATTGTTTGTTTTGTAATTTCGGCTTGATCCAATTTTTGAGCATAATAAACAAGAGCTTCATCTCCTTCTTTTTTCACTTTTTCAATGATGGGCTTGACCCCCTCAATAAATTGGGTCATGTCTGATTCTGTTCGTGTGAGCAATTTTTCACGACTATGAGTTTCCAGGTTATCAAGTTCAAAAAACTGTATTGGGTTAGACATCTGTCCTCCTCTTTTTTGTTATTACTTCTTTATTATTACCTTATTTTGTTCTGCATCTACATCCAGCAAACAGTTGGCAGTAAGTGCCGTATAAAAATCATCCGACAGTTTGCTAACCATTGGAATACCAATAATAATGGCCGACGCCACCAATACTGTATCAGCGTGCTGGATAATCATCGCCCTGGGGGCATTCCCGTGTAGTTGCAACTGATACAGACCGTCCGCTTGAACCACTGAGCTGCCTTTGCCTGTGGGAAATACCAGCACAGTTCCGGCCACGGATTGACATTAAAGATCGTGACCTTTTTCGATCACAATTCCGGTTTTAGGTTCGATCATGTAAAAACAAATGTCGTCACTGGAAACAAGCGCTTTTCCGGAAGCGACTCCTTCTGCTATTTTGTGGCAATTAAACTCTTTTATTTTCATTATTCGATTGATCCTTTCAAAGCGGCCTCTATACACGTTTTCAAATCTCTAACAACAAAGTTTATTCCACGACGTTTGGGGTAATATGCACACTTTGGAGAATCGGTAGCACCTTTTCTGCCCTCCAAATGTCGCCAGCATGGTTGGTCGGGACAAGAGTTAGCGACAATATTACCCCCTGCATTAATGATAACATCAAATAGCCCCATTCTTTTTGTCATTTCAAGGGTATAAGTTGACGTCAGAATCCATAATTCAGTTTTAAGCGTTCGACCCTCAATCATTTCGGCTACTTCCTGAACCTGACGAATGGTGTGGTGGGGGCAACCGAACATGACAAAATCAATCGGTCCAGGGTTATCTGAAAATTTTTCTATTTGGTCATCAAGGTCCTGCTGAGTTATCTCAACACTAATTTCCGGTGCCTGCCCTTGCAGTGCTGCTTCCAAAGTTTGAGCTTCCGGGGTCACACCGACGATATGATACATGGGGACAGCCCCGGCAGTGTTGAGTTGTGCCCCTAAATTCATAAGACCTTCCATTGTGATATCCGATGGAACACCTTCAAAAACCGGTATTCGGTAACCAATTCTTTTTGGAACCGCCCACCCGAGCTGCTGGTAGGCAAAATCATTTTTCAGATCAGCCTTAACAATGACCCTTGCAGTTGCTTTTCTGTTGGCAGCCAATAGAAGACCATATCTCGGTACCTTTCCAACAATAGCTGCACACAGTGCATTTTGGGCAGCTTCACGGTTTGTTCGGGCGCCCCATACGGAATTTACAAAGGGTGTTGCACTGGATTCCGAAAAGGAGATGATCTCACCTTGCCGTGGAACATTATCAAACAAGTACGGTGTACAGCTAAAATTCATTCGCGAGCCTAATGACTGGTAGGCATTAAATGTCCGTTGCATCAATTGCGCGTCCTCGTTTCCCACCATATTGCGTGATGTAAAAAAATCGAGACAAAATCCAGGGTTTACCGTGGGAGAGATAACACATTTAGCACCAGCATTGGACAGCTTCTCGGCAAACCACAAGTCAGCCTCTTGATTACTCAAGGCAACATGGGCTCGTGTAATCGGTACTAAATGTGAGGCGTCGAAAGCTTCACCTATGCCAACTAAAATTTTCATGGCAAGCGCAGCCCCCTCTCCATTCTCTCCCTCCAGAACCTTTTTCTCTTCAGCGGTAAGTTCCATATTAACACACTCTCTAATAATTCGGGTTAAAACCATGCAGTATAATATATAACGTGTCCAATTGATCAATATCTGCTTTTTATATGATTTTATACACGACTTTATTGTTTGTAAATATAGGTTGATTATTAGGCTTATATTAGTTAAACTCTAATACTAAATCATAATTCGTAATAGGAAAATTATCAGTGAATTTAGAGAATAATTCAACAAACGGACCAATATTTGGTGAGGTCACTTTCAACACTCTTGCTGAAAAAATGCTAAGTGGGCTTTTGATTATAAGCCAGGATAAAATTCACTACACAAACAATGCCTTTGAAAAAATAACCGGATACAGTCATACAGATGTTTTGGAGATGTCACCATGGGAAATGGTACACCCGAACGAACGGAAAAAGATTCATTCAATGGGGTTAAAAAGATTCGAAAACAGAGCAAGTGTACAAGATTACTATGAAGCACAATGGATTCATAAAAATGGACGTATTATATGGGTAGAGGTGAGAGCTGTCCTTCTGAAAAATACAAAGCCAGCAAAGATCCTGGCGAACATCGTTGATATTAGTCCTCGGAAAAAGGCTTTAGAATCATTAAAAAAAAGAGAAAGCGAGCTAGAAATCCAGACAAGAAAGCTTGAAGAGACGAATATTGCTCTCAAGATTATCTTAAAACAACGGAACGAGGAAGCTAAAGAGCTGAAAAGAAATATACAGTTTAATTTCGAAAAATTGGTTATGCCTTATCTGGAAGAACTGGCATCCATCGAGACCAAACCACGATGTGTTGCATATCTACAAACAATAATGGAAAATCTAAAAGAAATCACAGCTCCTCATATTCGCAAATTTTCATCTCAATATGCTAAGCTATCACCCAAACAAGTGCAGGTTATCAACTTGATCAGCCAAGGAAAAACATCCAAAGAGATCGCTGAAATGCTTGTAGTAAGCAAAGCAGCGGTTGACTTTCATCGCAATAACATCCGTAAAAAATTAGACCTAAATCATAAAAAAATAAATTTACGAACTTTCCTTGATTTACAAGGAATTACAAAAGAAGAATAAGTATCCTATATTTGTAAGCTGAAGTTTCACCAAAATCAAACCATCATTATTAAGCAACCATGCGGAGCAGCAT
>JAOZRE010000077.1 GCA_029940215.1 bacterium
TCCGGTTGTTTCAACAATGACAAATGGAATGACGGATCGGTAAATATCCCCCATGCTAATGCTCGGCGGGACAATTCCTTTCAAATAAAACAGGTTGAAACTAAAGGGCGGTGTCATATAGCCAATCTCCATATTGATCACAAAGAGTATTCCGAACCAGAGCGGATCGAAACCCAACATCTTGATAATTGGCAGAAACACCGGAATGGTCAGCATCATAATCCCGACCGGATCCAGTACCATGGCCAGGAAAAAAATGATCATCTGGATAAAAAGGATCGTTCCCCAACGTCCGCCAGGGATGTGCTCCATCAAATTGTGAATCAACTCCGGTGCTCCCATGGAATGATAGGCCGCTGTAAAGCAGTAAGCCCCAATCAGGATCCACATGATCATCCCTGTCAACTTCAGCGTCCTCTCACAGGCGTTGATCAGGATTGTCCAGGTCAGGGTCCTATAAACCAGCCCCGACAGCAGAGCTCCGGCAACGCCCATGGCAGCAGCTTCTGTCGGTGTTGCAATACCTCCCATAATCGAGCCGAGGACCATCATGACGATCAACATCGGGAGAATGACGGCTTTCAGTGCCTTAAAGTTGCGCGCCCAATCACCGCGTTCCTCTTTGGGCAGGGCGGGGCCGAGGTGTGGCTGAAAATAGCAGCGAACACCGATGTAAATGGAAACCAGCACCAACAACATCAAACCGGGGAAAACGCCACCAGCAAACAGCCTTCCGACAGATTCCCCTGAAATAACAGAATAGAGAATCATGATGATGCTGGGGGGAATCAAAATCCCCCAACCGCCACCAGAATTAATACATCCCAGGGCCAGGTCTTTGGAGTAGTTCCGCTTCAACATCGAAGGCAGGGCTATGGTTCCCATGCTCACAACGGCCGCTCCGCTGATCCCACACATGGCAGCAAAGATGGCGCAGATAACCACCGTTCCGATTGCCAGACCGCCCCTTAGGCCGCCAAACCAGAGATACATCATATCATAGAGGTCGTTGGCAACCCCCGACTGCTCTAAAATCATTGCCATGAACACGAACAGCGGAATGGCCAGCAGGGTGAACTTGTTCATGGCACCCCATGTCTGGGCTGCTACCATGTAAAAGGCCTCGGGGCCCCAGGTTGCATATATAAAAACCATGGAGACGCCGCCCAGAACAAAGGAGAGCGGCAGTCCCATCAGCAGAAAGACCAGCAGGGATGAAAAGAAAATCAGTGTTAGCAACTCAATGCTCATAGTGTCTCCAGTTGTTGAACAGGTTTATTGGAAATATCCTCACCGGTAGTGTAGAAAACAATATCTCGAACCAGTTTGGCAATTCCCTGTATCAAAAGGAGAAAAGCACCCAACGGTATAGCAAGCTTGACTGGATAAATGGGGACATCCCAGGCACTCTGCGACGTTTCCAGCATGCTGACAGATTCCCAGGCCAGTGATGAACCGTAGTAGAGCAGAAATCCGGCAAAAATAAAAAACAGGGCACTGGATACGATATCGAGCAGCGCCTGGTGCCGGGCATTCAGTTTGGAAGAGACGATATCCACATTAACGTGTCCACCCTGCAGCAGTATATAGCCGCCCGGCAGGATGACATAAATGCCGAACAGCATTTGGGTCAATTCATTTCCCCATACGGTTGGGGAGTTGAAAAGGTATCTGCGAATAACCTCGATTAACAGTAGTCCAAAAATGGGCAAAATCAGGTAGGTCATCGCTTTTCCTACCCACCCATTGACCGTATCGACTACAAACAGAACCCTTTTAATCGCTTCAATCAAAATTGCCTCCTTAATGAAAGATCAATATTACCATTTCAACAGCCGGCTGTTACACCAGCCGCTTTTTCTCCAAACAAAAAGCGGTGTTTTCAAAAACCCGCTTCAGATGGGTATCTCGTTCCCGAAGGATATCCTCAGTGTTGCGGCCACTATAGTCATAAAACCCTTTTCCCGCCTTAACTCCCAACTCTCCACGCTTGACTCTGGAAACCAGTGGTTCCGGTTCGTTGTCGTACGGAGGGTCGTAAAACGCCTCATCTGTCAAGTTTCTAGCGCTCAAATCCAACCCCGTGAAATCGTATCGCTGGACCAGCCCCAGCACCATCATCCGGGGGGCTATACTCGCTTTGACGGCCAAATCAAGTTGCTCCGGAGAGATTATGTCCTCTTCGAGCAGGTGGAACACCTCCCGGCCGATAATCCGCAGAATGCGGTTGATGACGAAGCCGGGGACAAATTTTTTGATTAATACCGGTACCTTTCCCAAGGCCTCCATCAGTGCCAGGGTAATGGCCGCTGTTTCATCGGATGTCTGGGGCCCCTTAACGACCTCAACAAGAGGAATAATATGTGGTGGGGCAAACCAGTGAGCAATGATTGTATTCGGAAGACGGCGTTCAGGAACAAGGGGATAAATATCCAGGGTCGATGTGTTGCTTAATATTCTCGACTGCTCCGGCAGTGCCGAATCGATCTCCCGAAATACGGTCTCCTTTGTCTCCCGGTTTTCGTTTACAGCCTCGATAACAATATCAGCATATTCAACAGCTGAGCCAATGTTGTCCCTATATTGGATTCTGGCCATGACGCTTTCCAGATCTTCGCTGTCGCTTTCCGCTCTTTTCAGATGCTCTGTCAGATTTGTCCGGATCACATTCCTGGCTGTTTGCAGCGATTGCTGATTGGCTTCGTACCCCATTACCCGATAGCCCGCCTGGGCAAAGATCTGAGCAAAGACTGCTCCCATGGTGCCAAGACCGATAATTCCAATTTCATTTATGTCATCAAGTCTCACATTTCCTCCGATTCGGAATGGTTGCTACAGTTCAGCGATTGTAATAATAGAAAACAACAACTACTCCGGCTTGCAGATCCCGGTTGACTCCCGGACGATCAGGTCGGTCGGGAAAACAATTTTTCGTTTTTGGATGGGTTTCCCTTCTATTTGTGCTATCAACAGCTCTACAGCCTTTTCACCAATCTGAATCGTTGGAATTTTAATTGAGGTGACGGGTGGGTTGATACCGTCCAGTACATCTGAGCCTCCCACAGCTAGAAGAGATATATCCTGTGGGATTTTCAGGCCCCAACGTTCGATTTCCTGGATGGCTCCCATGGCAACCGCATCGTTTATGGCCATGACAGCGGTCGGGCGATCCTTCATTTGCAGTAGTATCGCCATCATTCGGGATCCATCCGCCACTGAAAAGTCACTCTCAAGCAGGTACTGTTCGTTTATCTCTATATTGGCGTCAGCCATTCCCTGGCGAAACCCTCTAAGCCTTTCAATGGAATATTTGGAGTTTGATGCGCCCGTAATAACAGCAATTTTGTGATGCCCCATGCTGCAGAGGTAACTGACCGCTCTTTTGACACTCTGAATGTTTTCGCCGTCAACACTGATCAGGTCCGGGCCCTTCTTGTCAGGGAAGCCTGGAACCACAACGTTTGGAATGCCACTGTGTTCCAGGTTCAGTACATTGCGGTCGTCAATTCTGTGGCCAACCACCAGCAGGCCGTCTACCAGTTTTCTGTGATACAGAGAGCTGAAATCCTTATCAGCACCTGTTGAAAGCAGGATATTGTATCCAGCATTGTTTGCAGCCCTGTTGATTCCCAAGAGTATCCGCGGGAAAAAGGGGGTGGTGAATACAAAATCTGAATCTCTGGGAATCACAACCGCTAAAACCCCCACCCGCTTTTTAACCAGTGCTGTCGCATTTGAATCCGGATAATATCCCAGTTTTTCCGAAAGCTTGATAACCTGCCTTCGCAGGGTTTCACTGACTCCCTTCTTTCCATTCAGTGCCCTGGAGATAGTTGATGCAGACACATTGAGCTGTTGGGCAATCTCTTTAATTGTCGTCATGTTGTGCCATGTTCCCCGTAAGGCCCTCTGGATCCAACATCAGGGTCATTTTTACCCAAATCTTTCAATTAACGCAAACGTTTGATTTCTTCTTTTTCAGTTTTTTGTTAAGTTGTCAAGACTTTTTCAATCTGATTCACTACTAAATATACCTCGTAATAATAGGTAGTTATCCTAGATTAAATCCTTGGTATGGTATTAGGTTGATGGGAATAGGCCCTCCTGGCCGTCCCTGCTGGCAACCGATAATTGGTCAAACGTTTGTTGTGTTTGCGCGGTTACAGGCTCCGGTTAGACTTTTGCATCGAACACGGAACGGATGCAAAAGTCTAACCGGACATTTCTGATCAGGTTTAATATTGAAAGTTGATTCTGAAAACGGCGGGAATAGTACAACGAGCTATTCTTTCATTAGAAATCCGGAATCCCTGTAAGCTGGTTTTGGATACTGATAAAAGCCTCTGCCGTTTTTAACACCCAGATCCCCTCTTTTGATGAAAGGATCCAGATAAGCCGCAAATTTTTGATATTGCGTATCATCGATCCTCGACCTGCGGGCCTGCTCACCTATGATATCCAATACCACATTCAGTCCGACATTATCCATTTGAGCAAAAGGGCCGATCGGTGAGTTCTGGATCATCATCCAGGTCCTGTCCACATCTTCCAGGTCAGCATGGCCATCTATAACCAGCAGCAGGGCAGTAGTCAGAAATGAGATGAACAGGGAATTGCCCAGATATCCGTCCTTTTCCTTCTTAAGCAGCATCGGCCTCATATCCAGACTTCTGATGAACGTCGACAGGATATGAACCGTCCCGTCAGAGGTTCGGGGTCCCGGGACAAGGTCAATAAACGGGAAGGTTCCGTTAAAGTGCAGGGCAGCAAATCGATCACCTCTTTCTACCGTATCTTCCAGTTCGGAAACAAGCAAAGAGGAGGTGTTGGTGGTCAGAATGGTTTTTTCCGGACATAGTGCGTCCAACTCTTTGTGCACCTTTCGTTTCAACTCCAGGTTTTCATGTATGGATTCATTTAACAGATCTGCTGTTTCAACCGCAGACATGAGGTCTGTTGTGACGCTGATCCTGGAGAGGATCTGGTCGAATGCCTTGCGGTCGAAAACCCCCTGCCTGATCATGGACCTGCCCATGGCCTGCTGCCGCTCGGCGACCTGTTGAAGTGCCGTCTGCGACTGGTCATACAGCACAGACTCATAGCCATAGGCAGAACAAATCAGAGAATTGATACAACCCTGGGTACCGGCTCCAATGAAGCATATTTTGCGTATCTCTGGTATCATTAAAAATTATCCTGTTTATGGGGTTATGATCCACTTGTGCGGATTTCTTTGCCGTTGATAACCATGACATCTCATAAATTAAGGAAGAGCTCAGATCCTGATGCAATCAGGGAAAATCCGATCCACCCATTTTACAAGCCGGCTGGCCGGTCTACTCCCTTCTATGGTATCCTCTTCAAAGTTGTCAATAAAGATTTTCCAGCACTTTACTAAAGACAGTGATTGTAATGGTGTCTGGCTTTCAACAGGGTGGTTAAAAAAAGTGAATTTGAATTCTGCAGTTGACAATATGACCCGGCCTGATATGACATGGCCTCGGTCTTTATCAGTTTCATCTGGAGACAGGAATTGATTCAGCATGGTTGTTGGATAACTGCAATTGGAAACAGGATTCAAACAGGAGAGGCGTATGGTTGAAAAGGGAATTACAAATTATGAAGAGCTTCTGGAGTATGAAAGAACCCCATTGGATCAGCGTTTAAAGGCATTTAATACCTATGACCTGATCAAGTACGGGGCATCGCTTGATCCCCAGGCACTGGCCATATCCTATGTTCAGTCGGGGGAGGATTATGACAAGCCTGTGCAGATTAATTACCGGACACTGATGTCCGAGATAAATCGGTCCGCCAACCTGTTTCACGATCTGGGGATTGGACCGAACGATGTGGTTTCTTACCTGCTTCCCGCGATTCCACAGGCACATTTTGTATTTTGGGGAGTAGAGGCAGTTGGGATTATTAATCCTGTCAATCCGATGCTGGAGGCTGATACCCTTCGGGATATTTTTCGAGCAGCAGGGACCCAGGTACTGGTTGCACTGGGTGAGACTCCCGGAGCCGATATCTGGCAAAAGGTCGAGCAAATCCGGCACGATCTTCCGGAGCTGAAGACTGTTGTTCGCATGATGGGGCCAGATGATGAGATCGAGGGGGTTATTGATTACGAGAAGGTCATACAGAACTATAACGGAGAGGGACTGGATTTCGACCGGACAATTCATCGGGATGATATCGCGTCTATCCTTCATACCGGGGGGACCACTGGAACGCCAAAGCTTGCACCCCGCAGCCATATGAACGAAGTAACCATGGCTCTTATGGTAAATATCCACAAGGTTTTTCACCAGGGGGAGACGGTTTTGGGGGGATTACCGCTGTTTCACAATTACGGCTTAATGGGTACCGGACTCTTCCCTTTTTCCATTGGAGCTCATGTGGTGATGCTGTCGCCTGTGGGGTTCAGGGACCCATCTGTCCTGAAAAATATCTGGAAAATCGTTGATCACTACAAGGCTGTATTCTTTAATGTGGTGCCAACGGTGATCTCAATGCTGCTTGATATTCCAAAGGGGGATGCCGATATTTCGTCTCTGCGTTTTACGATCTGCGGGGCAGCTCCATTGTCGGTTGAGATGGCAAATCGGTTCGTTGCCTATTCCGGCGCAAAGGTTGTCGAAGGGTACGGATTGACTGAAGGGACGAGCAGCTCTTCAATGAGCCCCATTGAGGGGCTGATAAAAATCGGCTCCGTCGGGCTGCGCTGGCCCTATCAGGAAATGAAGGTGCTTGTTACGGATGAGGCGGGTAATTATCTTAGGGAAGCCCAAACCGATGAGGTCGGGGCAATCTGTATCAAGGGCCCCAACGTCTTCAAGGGCTACCTGGAAGAACGCCATAACAAGGGAGTCTGGGCTAAAGAGGGATGGATGAACACTGGCGACCTGGGCCGTCAGGACTCCGATCACTATTTCTGGATAACGGGACGGATGAAGGAACTTATTATCCGCGGGGGGCACAATATTGATCCGGCACTGATAGAGGAGCCACTTTACCAACTTCCGGAGGTCCAGATGGCAGCGGCGGTGGGCCGCCCGGATGCCAGGGTTGGGGAATTGCCGGTTGCCTACGTCCAACTGGCTCCAGGGTCGACACTAACGGCAGAGAAGATTCTGGATCATCTGCAACAGGCAGTCGGTGAGCGAGCAGCTATTCCCAAAGAGGTCATCATTGTGGATGAGATGCCGTTGACGACCGTCGGCAAGATATTCAAACCGGCCTTGAAACGGGAAACGGTTAAACAGGTCTATCAACATGAGCTTCAAGTCCTGGGAGATATGGTTGAGCAACTGGATGTCCAGGTTGTTGAAGACAAGATGCATGGATCACTGGCAGTTATCACCATCAAGCTGGTTCAACCGTCTAACGAAGATACGGTTAAGCGAAAGGTGGACGGACTTCTGTCTGCTTACTCGACACGTTATCGATTGGATATCATCCACTCATGACACGGAGCAGGGCTGGTATCCCCTTGGAAATTGAAACGCTATTCAAGGGGGTGCGGTCCTATATCAGTGTACTTTTTGCAGAGAAGAAGGTTTTGGCAATATTGCTGGTGTAGACAATAATCTGCTTCATCTGTTCCATGAGTTCCGTGTGAACCTCATGGGTTTCGTTCGTACTGTGATTTTCCTGCACCAGGCGCTGGAGGTGTCTGGCCATATATTGAAGCTCCAGATCCAGGTATTTTCTCTCCTTGTCCATGATCAGCTTGGCCTTGTTCAGGTCGAGCTCTG
The DNA here is from genome assembly GCA_029940215.1 of bacterium. GTDB lineage: Bacteria > SAR324 > SAR324 > XYD2-FULL-50-16 > XYD2-FULL-50-16 > JAHJRI01. The sequence continues at coordinate 7,761 of JAOZRE010000077.1, forward strand.
CAAACGCCTCTTCCAGCAGCCCTATTTGTTTACAGACCTTTTTGTGGTAGATCATTAGCTCCTCTTTCCCCTCGTCTGAAAAATCCTGTTCCAGGTCGTGTTTTTTCTGGATCAGGGGCACGATGTTACGATGGATCAGATCCCCGATGGTTTCAATGTCAGTGATGATGGAGATCAATGAAAAAATCTCCCTGGATTGATCCTCTGATGTTTCATTTTTTGATACCTTGATCAGGAACTGCCGGATTTTCTCTTCCAGGAAATCCAGTTTTTTCTCACGCATGTCAATTCCTTCCATCAGTGAGAGATTGGGAAAGAATTTATCCTCTCTGGGCTCCTTGGTTTCAAAGGGGATGATAACAGCGTCCAGCATGCGCCACAGCAGTCTGGCCATCCGGGACACTTCAGAACGAGCCAGGTCAATGGCCAGAGCCGGGTTCAGAATGCTGCCTTCATCCAGAAACTGGGTGACGATTTCAAGCTGCTTGTCGCTCTCCTTATCAGGCAGTATTTTCACGACCAGGGCCGCAAAGACCTGGGTGAACGGCAGGAAAATCAAAGCCAGGCTGACATTGAATATGGTGTGGGCATTGGCGATCTGCCGGGCGGGTCCGGATCCGAAGGATTCTGCCAGGGTGCGGACCAGGTCGGCAAAAGTGGGAATCCACCACATGAATAGCAGTACCCCGGCAATTCGGAAGATGACATGGGCCAGCGCCACTCTTTTTGCTTCTCGGCTGCCCCCCATACTGGCCAATCCGGCAGTGACACAAGTGCCGATATTGGCTCCCAGCACCATAGGGATACCTGCTTCCAATGTGATCAGATTCTGTTGGGCCAGTACAATCAAAATCCCGGTAAAGGCGCTGCTGCTTTGGATCAGGGCTGTAAAGATGGCCCCGACCAGTATGCCCATTACAGGGTTTTCCAGTCCCCTGAGCAGATCGATGAAAGCGGTGTAGGTCCGCAGCGGCTTCATGGCATCACTCATCATCTTCATCCCGAAAAACAGGATACCAAATCCCAGGACGGCCTCACCAATGTTGCGAGTGGCCTGGGTTTTCCCCATCAGGCGTATCAGAAAACCGATGGCAATCATCAGCAGTGCGTAATCGGTCAGCTTGAAGGCGATCATCTGGGCTGTGATGGTGGTACCAATCCCGGCTCCAAGAATGACGCCCATTGTCTGTGTGAAACTCATCAGGCTGGCCTGGACAAAGCTGACCAGCATAACTGTTGTCGCGCTGCTGGACTGAATGACCATGGTCACGAATGCCCCGCAGAACAACGCAATAACACGGTTTCTGGTGAGGATCGCCAGAATGCTCCGCATTTTGTTTCCGGCAGTCTTTGTCATCCCCTCACTCATCAGTTCCATGCCGTAGAGAAACAGTGCCAGTCCACCCATCAGCCCGAAAACAAGCATAGCCCAGGAGATCTGTTGACTGTCAGTACCGGCATGAAGGACTCCATAAAAGACAAAGAGGAACAGGAACAGCAACATCCCGGTTTTGGGGCTCCTCAATATGGTTTTTCTCATAGCCTTATCTATTGGAATATGGTTTTAAGGGGCGGCTCAAAAATTACTTGGCATTATGTCGGCAAAATGTCCAGTCTTTATAGGACTTTTGTGGACAGCTTATGCCAAGTTATTTTTGTACGATCCCAAAAATGGATCAAGCGTGAAATTTTCCGACCTGACAGGTCACATTCATGGAAACATATGTTATTGATGCGAAATACTAACCCATGACCAGCAGGATTGCAACTGCCAAGAGACCCTAAGTGGCAGTATCAGAAGATAAGAATAAGCTGGATATCACAGACGTTGGTATTGGTCGGCCCTGTTTTCAACAGCCCGTCAATGGCGTCGAAGAAGTGGTAGGCATCATTGTTTTCGAGATAATCGGTGATGGAGAGCCCTTCAGCTGCAGCCAGCCTCAGCAGTTCCATATCCGCACATGCTCCGGCAGCGTCTGTAGGACCGTCATTCCCATCGGTTCCGGCTGAAAGAAAGGTGACCCGCCTGGCAGCTGTCGGGTCCCTGGCCATCTCTGACAGGAAGGCAAGGGCCATTTCCTGATTGCGACCACCCTTGCCGCTACCTTGGATGGTCACCGTGGTCTCTCCTCCGAAGAGCAGGCACAAGGGCTTCTGGTCTGGCAACGGTTGCTTCTGTTTCGCCGTTTTAAACAGGTCTCGGGCCACCTCCCTTGCTTCTCCGATCAATTGAGATGTAACGACCTCAGTCTGGTATCCCCGCCTTTCCGCCTCTTCTTTCGCCGCTTCCAGAGCAGTTCGGTTTGTGCCGATCAGGACATTGTGGTCATGTTGGAAGAGTTTATCCCCAGATTTCGGCGTTTCCGGAATCCGGCCCTGCAATCCCAGATGCAGTATTCGGCTGACGTTGTCGGGTAATTGTTCGACCAGATTGTACCGGTCAAAGACCCTTTGAACGTCAGCGAAGGTACTCGCGTCGGGTGATGTGGCCCCGGAGGCAATGACGTCCAGGTTATCACCAACCACATCCGAAAGAATCAGATTGAGGGATGTCGCAGGGGCTATCAATTCAGCCAGCCGACCCCCCTTGATTCGGGAGAGGTGTTTGCGGACCGCATTGATCTCATGGATGGTAGCGCCGCACTCCAGGAGAGTTCTGGTAACCTCCTGCTTTTCCGTCAGGGTCAGGGAGATATCGCCACTGTCGGTTGAGATACAGAGTGGATATGGGATCAACGCAGATCCCCCGCCGGAGATCAGCGTAATAACCAGAGTCTTTGCATCGGCTTTGGATACAAGGTCAGTAATTTTCCGTGCCGCTTTCAAACCATTCTCGTCCGGGACCGGGTGCCCGGCCTCGATGGTGACAATCCGACGCAGCGGTTCCGTATGCCCGTATTTAACAGAAATGACCCCTTCCGACAGTCGATCGCCCAGTATCTCCTCCATGGCAAGAGCCATTTTGGCGGTCGCCTTTCCGAATCCGATAACCATGATTCGGTTGAAAGCTGACAGGTTGAAATTGAGCTGTTGCCGGCCTGCTTCTACAGTCAGTCTTTCCTCTAGAATTTTTACAGAATTCTTAATCAGACGATAGGGGTCGACACGGCTGACGCCGGCTAAAAATATATGCTCAAGATCTTTTCTGAACACCTGGTGGGTCATCAGGATTTTATGTGTTAAATGGTTAAGCTACATCAATTTGGGACAGGTTGGCACTGCCCTGAACTGGGTCCATCCTACCGAAAATAGAATGACAATGAAACCCAAAACCCTCGTTTGGGGTTGATTTTGCAGAACCCCCTATCTTCTGCAGATTTGTTCATGCAGGCCACACCTCCCAGATTGATATGATTATCCAGTATGTTATCTATGAACTTCAACTGCGGGTCTTTGAGATTGACACGATACTATTTGATTTTTCTCACATCAACCAAATGATTTCTGTAGAAGTCATCAATCAGGTCATTCATCTCATCTGAGGTGATGATATTTTCAATGACAACCTGGTTGTCTATACCCATCAGTTCTTCTATGGGCATGTCAATTTCCTGTTTAAAATCGTATGTGTTGTATACCGAAACTATCTGAACAGGATACTCTCTTACTTGATACGGGTTATCCTGTTTGATCAGTATTTTCGGTTTTTTTAAACATCTCATATAGGTAATTGCGATGAAAAAGCACCACCTGTTTGTTTTTCTACTTGGTTGGTTAACTATTTGTTTATTGGTTCCCTTGCATTTGTATGCAGAGGGAAAAAAGGGGTTATCTAATGGGCAGAAAATATATGCACCTGCTTATTCACATATCTACATTGGGAACAAAGAAAGGCCATTTTTATTAACCGTTACGTTAAGTATTCGGAATACTGATCCAAAAAATCCTATCAAAATTTTTGTGATCGATTATTACCAGAGCCAAGGGAAGTTATTGGTAAAGTATTTGAATGATCCTGTTATTCTAAATCCATTAGGATCATTGCGCTATATCATTCCAGAAAGAGACAAGGCAGGAGGATCAGGTGCCAATTTTATTGTTGAATGGAAATCCGAAAGGTACGTTAATCCGCCTATTATTGAAACAATAATGATTGGCACAAAAGGTCAGCAAGGTATTTCCTTCACTTCACGCGGGCAAGTAATTTTTACATCAAATTGATCTAACCTTTTAAAGGAATCAATCGCATATGGGTATTGCTGCAGACATTGCCATTATCATCGTCGCTGCTCTGATCGGAGGATCAATTGCGCAACAGCTTAAACAGCCTCTTATCCTGGGGTATATCCTGGCTGGTCTTCTGGTCGGCCCTCATACCGGACTAATAACTATTACTGAGATTCATGACATTGAGCTCTTAGCGGAAATTGGTGTAGCTCTTCTTTTATTCGCTTTAGGGGTGGAGTTTTCTTTTAGCGAATTACGACCGGTTCGTTGGGTAGCCTTGCTTGGAACACCAATTCAAATGGCATTGACCATAGTATATGGTTACATCATAGGTCGAATTCTTGGTTGGGATTTTTCGTCCTCCATATGGATTGGGGCACTTATTTCTATTTCCAGCACCATGGTAGTCTTAAAAACGTTGGCTAATCGAGGGTTGTTGGGGTCACTTTCCAGCCGGGTAATGATTGGGATGTTGATCGTACAGGACTTGGCCATTATCCCATTAATGATTATTTTGCCGCTTTTGAAAGATCTGAGCAGTGGGTTACCTATTTTGGGTTTGGCAGTAGTGAAAGCCATTGGTTTTCTATTAGTAATGGTTATAGCCGGCACAAGGATTATTCCGCAAATAATGAAATTCATTGCTAAAGGAAACTCCCGTGAGTTATTTTTGTTGGCTACAGCAGCTATCGCTTTAGGAGTGGGGTATGCTACCTTTTTAGTCGGACTGTCGTTTGCCTTTGGCGCCTTCGTTGCCGGAATGGTAATCAGTGAATCGGAATATAATCATCAAGCTCTGAGTGATATCGTTCCTTTAAGGGATGTATTTGGCATGCTGTTTTTTGTCTCGGTGGGAATGCTGATAGATCCTGCTTATCTCCTGAATAACTTAGCTGAAGTTCTACTGCTTGTACTTTTTGTGATAATCGGTAAGGGCCTCTTATTTAGCATGATCGTCCGCCTTTTTGGTTACTATAATATCGTACCCATAGCCGTCGGTCTGGGGCTTTCCCAAATCGGTGAATTTTCCTTTGTATTGGCCCGCGTCGGCTTGAGCACAAATTCCATCGATGAAAATCTTTATGGCCTTATTCTGACTGCTTCCGTCTTGACCATGATCTTGACACCATTTCTTGCGTCTCTGACAGCTCCCATTTATAAAATAAGAAAACGCATGTTCAAACATGAATCCGTACAAACCATCAATATTCCGGAAACAGGATTGCACAATCACGTTATTATTGCCGGTGGTGGGCGAGTAGGACAGAATATTGCGAAGGCATTGCATCATCTAAACGTACCTTTTCTAGTCATTGAACTGGATTCCCACAGAATTAGCGATTTAAAAGAGATGGAACATCCAGTGGTTTTCGGAGATGCCAGCCAGCCTATTGTGTTGGAAGCTGCCTCAATCAACCATTCACAGCTCTTGTTGATTACAACACCAGCTGTGATCATCACCCAGACGATTACCCGGCTAAGCCGTAATCTAAATCCGGAATTAAGTATAATTGCTCGATGCGGGGAAGAAGAACAGATGAAAATTCTACATGACTTGGGTGTAAGTGAAGTTGTGCTGCCGGAATTTGAAGCCGGACTTGAATTCACCCGTCAGGCGTTTCAGCGACTGGGGGTTCCACCGATGAAAACCCTTGAGTTCACCAATCGGATCAGACATGGGGTTTATGACCCTGGCCGTGAGACTGGTCAGGACTATAGAATTTTGTCCCGTCTGCAAAGAGCATCTGATTTATTAGAGCTGACATGGATTTTAGTTACTGAAAACAGCCCTTTGATAGGCAACACGGTTAAGACTTTGGATATAAGAAAAAACATTGGTGTTTCCGTTGTAGGTGTCGTTCATGGCAGGGACGTGCTGCCAAACCCCGACCTGGACTACCGCTTTGCGTATAAGGATCTTCTGGCGGTGATGGGGAATCCTCAACAGTTAGTTACTTTTCAACAGTTCATTGATCCCAATGATCAAGTTTAACTTGAATAGCGATGCTTTTCTAAGAATATGTCGGACATGTGATAGTCTATTTGGGATTTAATTCGCTCAATTTCAGTCTTCTTGGTGGTTGCCCCCTTGACCTGGCTGCGAAAGGAGCGGCTTTCTGCTTAGGGGGAGCAAATGTATTCAGATTATGCCCTGATAGACCCCCCGCTCCAACTGAAATAATTCTATTTCCAGTCTCGCCTTCTTCGAAGTGCCGGGAGAAGGTCATCATTCCCTCCTCAGTCGATACATCATTCCACACCTGCCCGAATTTCAACTCTCTGGACTTCCCCTTATGTGTATGATAAATAGATGGTCAAATTGAAAGTGTGTTGCTTGCGTGCAAAACATCAGGGGAGGTGACATGATCAAGGATTTTAAAGGAAAGGTAGCCGTTGTAACCGGTGCGGGGAGTGGTATCGGACGTTCGCTGGCACTCGCCTTTGCGAGAGAAGGGATGAAGGTTGTTGCCGTGGATGTCAATCCAGAGTCTCTGGAAAAGGTCCGTCAAGAGATCGAGACAATCGGGGTCGATGTCATGAGTAAATTGGTGGATGTCAGCAGCCGTGATCAGATGTCACAACTGGCTGATGACGTCTACGAACGGTTTGGCAAGGCCAACCTGCTTTGTAATAATGCTGGGATTGGTACCGGAGGATTGTTTTCCGATGTTCATCTGGAAAACTGGGACTGGATTATCGGCGTTAATCTATATGGCGTGATCTATGGCGTTCATTATTTCCTGAATCGCATGCTGGAAAGCGGCGAGGCGTGTCATATCGTCAATACCGCTTCCGTTGCCGGACTATTCTCCAGCGCGGAAGAGAGCCTTTATAGTGTGACCAAATTTGGTGTTGTTTCCCTGAGTGAGGGGTTGTTTGAACAGCTTCGATTTCTCAATTCAAAAGTGGGCGTTTCCGTCCTTTGTCCCGGTTTTATCAACACGAATATTGCGGAAAGCTCAGAGGCTCTGGCTGAGGAAAAAGAGGGGCTTTATCAGGCACCCGAAGACCTGCTGACGTTCCTGGAACCGATGACTGATAATTTTCTCAGGCGGTTAAAACAGGGGTTGGACCCTGACATTGTCGCGCAGATGGTGATTAATTCCATTCAGGAGAACCGGTTGTACATCCTGACGAGTCCAGCCTTTCTTCAGTTTCTGGAGATGAGAACGAGGTCGATCAGCCACGACGCCCTTGAGTTACAAGAAGCGATGCGGTCTCTGGGAGTTATCGGAGACAATAAAAAGTTAAAAACATACACACACCCCTCCCC
>JAOZRE010000404.1 GCA_029940215.1 bacterium
GACACAAACGACTTATCGTCGGTGGTCGAAATCGTATCATACTCAAATAATCAGAAACGATATCAGAGACGAATTTGCTGTCAAACAGATTGATGCCATGGAGTTGCTATATGTTCTTTTATCGGATTGCGTCGGTAATCCTATGTCAACTGTCACCAGCGATTTAATTCAATACCATTTCTAGCGGTCTAATTCGAAACCAGTAGCACTGGTCTGAATGATACCACCAAGCATATCATTCATATAATTTCCTTCTAATTCTTCTTCCTCCACATTTAATTCTTTTTCATTCTGCTGTCCTTTCCCTCAATTTTTAATATTTTTTCTATCTTTCATTTGATTCTTTCTTTTTCCACTCTCTCCCCTGTTATCCTGTTTTTTTAACTGTACCTTTTTTTTTACTCAGATAGGTAGCCCAGTTATGAAACAGGATATTTGTGCACACTGTAGGCAACCATTTTCGAGATATCGGAACCGGAAAAACCAGGATTACTGCAGCAAAAAAGAGTGCCAGAGGGTAAGAAAAGCAAAATGGAAGAGAGAGAAAATCGAAAAAGATGCAGTGTTTAAGACCTATAATCAACAGACAAACGAAGACTGGCATGCAAAAACACCTGGTTACTGGAAAGACTATCGCAAGCGGAATCCTGAAAAGACTGAACGTAATAGAATTCTGCAACGAGTCAGAAATCAAAAACGAAAAAAGAAAGCAGAAAAAAAGATTGCAAAAATGGGTACGCCAAAAGTGATTGCAAAGGTAGACGTATTGAAAAGTAACACTCACCAGGCTTTCAATGAGTTCTGGCTTGTGCCGGTGATTGCAAAGGTAGACGTATTGAAAGCACATATCCTTTTAATACCAGACAAATCGCAGAGGCAGTCAGATACATTTTTTTGATTGCAAAGGTAGACGCTATGGTCATCGGGGCAAAAATCCAGGTATCATATTTTTATTTTTAGCCAAAAGAGGAAAAGATGAAGAAAAGGATATTGGATAGGCGTCGTATTCGGTCCATACAAGGGGGATTTGCCTTTATCCCTCATCGTTTTTTGACAGGCGGTTTTTTGAGTAGCCTTGAACCTTCGCAATTGCTGGTATACTTGTTTTTAATCCTAGTGTCGGATGCAAAAGGCCTTTCTTTCTACAGCGATAACAGCATCTGCAGATTGCTTGGAATTCCCAAGCAAGTGCTGATCGCAGCCAGAGATGCACTGATCGACAGAGACCTGATTGTCTATAGAACCCCACTATATCAAGTACTGGAACTGCCCAGGACAACGAAGCAAACACGGACCGAATCGTCTTATCCATCCACTGCTTCAGCTTCCTCTTTTTCTGATTTACATCGTTTACTGGAGGATTAAGACATGAAGTCAAGACAAATCATATTTGATATCCACTGTCTCAAAGATGAGGGATATTCAACCCGGGCTATTGCCAGGACCTTGGGTATGGGGCGCAATACCGTTGTCCGATATCTCAAAAAGCCGGATACAACCTTCAAGCCAAAACAGTGCGTATCTAAATTGGATCCGTTCAAGGAGCAGATTGACGCTTTTTTAGAGAAAGATCCCACTGTCAATGCCCCGGTGATTTTATACAGGATCAAAGAGCAGGGCTACAAAGGGCAGCTTACCATCTTGAGAAAGTATCTCAGAGAGAGGCGGGGTCAGGTCAAACACAGACAAGCCTTTATTCGTTTTGAATCAAAGCCGGGTCAGCAGATCCAAATAGACTGGGGGCACTTCGGAAGTATCGCTTATGGCAACACCAACAGAAAGCTGTATGCTCTGGTAGTCATCGAAGCCTATTCCCGCATGCTGTACGTGGAGTTTACACATTCTCAAAATCAGCAGGCACTGCATGGATGTCTGATCAATGCTTTTAAACGCTTTGGCGGCAGACCAAAAACCATCGTGGTGGATAATATGCTGACAGCCGTGACGGAAAGGGAGTCTCGTTTGATTCGTTTCAATGATGCGTTTTTAGACTTCTTGAGACCCTTTCATATCACACCTAGAGCCTGTAACCCCGGCGCTCCTTATGAGAAGGGAAAGGTTGAAAGTGCGGTCAAATATCTGCGTAGAAATTTTCTACCCCTGTGTGAGTATAAGGACCTTGAAGATATCCAGAACCAGGCACTTCAATGGCTGGACAAGATAGCCAACGTCCGGGTTCATCAGACAACCGGTGAGGTCCCCCAAGAACGGTTTAAAAAAGTCGAATTGAGACCACTGCCGGATCTCATGCCTGAATCTTATGAGTGCCACACATTGCTGGTACATAAGGATTTCGCTGTGAAATTTGATACCAACTCCTATACCACCCCGCCTTGGACCATCGGAAAAAAACTAACACTCAAAGCAGACCAGCACAAGATATGGATATACCACAAACACAAACAGATCTGCTCATATCTCAGGTGCTGGCAGCGCAAACAACGGATCGAAACACAAGCTCACATTGAGCAGGTCAAAAAACTGCAGCGTAAAAACTGGGAGACAAAGGAAATCGCATATTTTGCCTCTTTAGGAGAAGAGTTCAGGGAATATCTTCAGCTACTCCCCCAATCGAGGCAACCGTTGAAAAAACAAGTGGTATCACTTCTGTCGTTCAAAGATCAGTATGGGATTAAATCCCTTTCCTGGGCCATTTTAAAGGCGTTGAAACACCATGCTTATGGTGCCGATTATATCGAGAACATCCTGAATCAGGAGATGATTCCCATCAATCAACATCCGCCGGTCAAGCTCAAAAACAAGGCTTTAAACCGCATTCGGTTGTCCGAACCCACTTTAAATGATTACGATTCCATTGCACTCAAAAGGAGAAAAAGCCATGACAGAAGAGATCATTGAAAAATGTAATGAGTTAAAACTGAAGGGATTTTCCGTCAATATTGAAGAGGCCCTCAGTTATGCACAGGAAAAGAACTGGTCACATAAAAAAGTGCTCTTGCATCTGCTGGATCTGGAACTGGAAAGAAGAAAACAGAGCCGGATTGAGTTGAGATTCAGGCAATCCAAACTCAACGAGCAGATTACCATGGACCAGTTCGAGTTCGAATACCATAAATCCAGAAAAGATCAGAAGAACACCATTTTAAACCTAACTCATCCTGAGTTTATCAGCCAGAAAAAAGACGTTATCCTGATCGGTCATCCCGGGGTCGGTAAAACTTACCTAGCCAAGTGTATCGGCTATACAGCGACACAGGCAGGTATCAAGGTTCTGTTTACCACTGCTATGGATATGATCAATCAACTTATTGCAGCGGAAGCGGATCATTCTCTGGTGAAGAAACTTTCTTTTTATCAATCACCAGCACTCTTAATCATTGATGAGATCGGTTATCTTCCGCTCGGTCCCCATGGGTCCAATCTCTTTTTCCAGGTAATCAGTTCAAGGCATCAGGTTAAATCAACTGTAATAACCACTAATCTGCCTTTTTCAGACTGGGGAAAGATATTTGACAGTACCACTGCAGCGACAGCGATTGCTGACCGACTGGTCCATCATTCTGAGATACTGATATTAGAGGGAACAAGTTATCGAAAAAGAGAAAAGAAAAGCTAACTGATCCGGGTTTTTAAAAAAACGGAGACATTGGGGCAGGAGAAGTGCGGTTTTACCACGAAACCGATGCGCACAGGTGCGTCTTCTGTCCCAGGTGGTTCCACTTAAACCGCTGAAAATGGCTCCGTTTTAGACCGCTGGTGACAGTGAGAACAAGGATTGAAACGTTGTCTATCAGTTAGCATATCAAAACGGGGGCTATGGTAGAGACCCAATTCCGTGAGAACAAGGATTGAAACATTTTTTGCATCTGCGAGCCAAGCCCCAGGCCGATAGGGTAGAGACCCAATTCCGTGAGAACAAGGATTGAAACATGTGTTCAAAGAGTCCAAAGCATTTGATATACTCGAGGTAGAGACCCAATTCCGTGAGAACAAGGATTGAAACAAAGCAGAATTCGGCGACTTTGAAACCTATTCCGCTTGGTAGAGACCCAATTCCGTGAGAACAAGGATTGAAACTTTTCTTTCATCACGTTAGGCGATACTCCCGATCCTGGTAGAGACCCAATTCCGTGAGAACAAGGATTGAAACATTAAAGGTAACAG
>JAOZRE010000405.1 GCA_029940215.1 bacterium
GACTGCCTTTTGCCGGTGTGATATTCAGGCTTTAAAACCTCGCATTTTTGTTAACATTTATACCTGATGCCCTGCTGATCAGAACAGGTTTAACCATCTGTCAATTAATTCTGAAAAAATATTTGGACAACTTCTGTGCTATCTGGCACTGTAAGTACTATTGTATTAAGTAATTACGCACTGACAAATCGTCATATCAGAGAAATTGGGTGGGAAATTCCATTTAGTGCATGAGGAGAAACCTCTTTCAACGCCAGTCTACCCGAGTTTGGCACAACAAGTAACAGCAGCATCAGTCCTGCCGCCGGTTTTGAAAGGATCAGGAAGCTTCTGTCAGTTAACACCACTAGTGAAACAAGCCATGGCTCAATCAAAGAAAGCGCCCGCCAAGAAGGCAGCACCCAAGGTAACCGCTGTTAAAGCTGAAAAGCCACACAGCAAAGGCAAGAAGAAAGAGACACGCGAAAAGATACTGGCTGCAGCAAGACACGTTTTCTCCAACTACCCTTATCACGCTGCCAGTATCCGGATGATTGGAAAAATAGCTGAAATTGAGCACCCGTTGATCAGCTATTATTTCCCCAACAAGGCGGAACTGTTTATTTCCGTTTTGGAGGAGGCTGTCAAAAGGCAAATGGTGGTCGAAGCTGAGTGGCTGAGCGAGGTAGGCCACATGGAAACCGCTCGCGGATTGTCCATTTTTTTGGACCATGAACTGGACTATTTTCGGCAGTATCCGGAGCTTTTTTGCATCATAGCCCTGAACCTTGTTCAATCTGAAGACAGTGAACCCATCCCGGGGTATCATCTGATCGAGGACACCATTAACAATACGGTCAAGGAGTTCATGGAAAAGGTGCCGATGAGTGCGCCGGCATACGAGGTTGAGATGTTCTGCCGGGCATTTTCCAATCATCTGACCCATTTTCTGGGCGCTTCGAAATTCCATGCTTCCCTCATGAGCCTGGACCCACACAGCATCCAGTACCTGAATTGGGTCAAGGACACTGCCCTGTTTGTATTCCTACCCCGCCTGAAGATGATGGTGAAACGCCCGTCTGACAGTAAGTGACATGGAGTAACGTGGGGAAACCGACCCTGGTTATTTCGTCATTCCGGTTCTTGGCTGCGAGTCTCGCCAATTCAGTGAGCCGGAATCCAGCCGATTTATCCGAAACAGCGTCTATTTTCCCCTGTATATACGTTAGTCCCTTGCACTTCCCTCCTGAATAAGCCATACTCCACTTGAAATGTTGGAACGGATGTTAAATTGAGTTAAATGCGGCAGCAAATAGAGCGTCCTAATCCAGTGAGACCTGTATTAAACTTTGAATAGCCATGGACCTGTCATGACAAACAGTGATCATTCAGATTGGGTGGTTTGGGGATCTGAGATCTCACCGTTTCTTTTAAAGGTTATCGCTATGTGTCGGTTTAAACAGATGCCGTTTCGGAATCTGCCGGCTGAGGGTACCTTTCGCGAGAACTGGCAATACGAGTTCAGGCGTCAGAAACTGATCAAAGGCAAGCTTCCGCTCACCTGGCCTAAGATGACCGACATGGACGAATTTCCGGCTGTTCCATTTATATTTGGTCCTGATGGTGAAAACCTGTATGATTCGACTGCCATCGCCTACTGGCTGGATGGACAGGCGCCGGCAAAAACAGGCACATCCACTCTGGTTCCAGATGACAACCGGGTTTTGAAATTCGTGATTTCGTTGATTGATGAGTATGCCGACGAATTCGGGCTGTATATGGTCCATCACTACCGCTGGAAAGTCGCTGCCGCAGACAATACAGCAGGGGAGCGGTTTGCCCGTGAGAACCGCGCTGCCATGGGTCCCCTGCATCGCTTGTTGAAAAAATTCATTAAAAACCGGCAGACCGTCCGCATGCCCTACCTCTTCAGTGTAGCACCTGAGGGATTCCGGACGGAGCAGAAATCCAAGACCTTCTTCCAGCCCCCTTCCCGAAAGGGATTTCCACCTACCCATGATCTACTGGAAGAAAGTTACTTCAACCTGATGAGTGCTCTGGAACAGATTTTAACCGTCAGACCTTATCTTTTTGGTGATCGGTTTACCCTTGCAGACGCCAGTATATACGGGCAACTTAACATGAACATGACCGACCCCTCGGCCGCAGACATCATACAACAGCAGGCACCAACCACCTGGCAATGGCTGAATCGCATTCAGTCTGGAGATTTTTCGGCAAGTCAGTCAGAAGGAAAACTTGTTCTGGACGATACCCTTAAACCGCTGTTGGTAGAGGTCTGTCGTGTATTTGTCCCGCTGATGCAGCAAAACTACCGGGCATTCCTTGACCATACGAAGCTGGGTGAAACCCTATTCAACGAAAAAGCCTTCTGGAAAAGCAGATCCCTGTACGATGGCCAACTTGACGGATCACCATTCAGGACCGTGGTAAAATCGTTCCAGGTCAGAACCTGGCTGGATCTGAGAAAGCAGTGGGATGAGCTGGACAAGGCAGAAGTAGGGCAGCTGGAAGAACTGTTACCGCAAAACCATGGACTGGATCGAGACCTGACATAAAAACCCTTTTCAATAATAACATCAGAAAGGAGAGCTACCGATGGCAGAACAATTTGAGAATCAGGGGGGAGCAGCTTCCAGTGAACCTTCCCGGCTTTACCGCTGGTTGGGTTCAAAGATGACAGCTAAGTGGTCAGATCCGGCACGACTGATCAAGAAGCGGCTCAAGGCGGAAAAAATCCGCTTGAAAGGAAAGCTGCCTCATCGGGTAGAATACTATCATCAGGTTGATGATGGGTACAGCCACCTGTCTGCCCAGATTCTGCAACAGTTTCTGGACAGCTACGACGTGGAATTGATACCGATGCTGGCGGGGGCCCCTACCGGAGCGAATGCCCCTGAACTTGAAATGCTGTTGGATTATTCTCTTGTCGATTCGATCAGTGTGGCCCCCCACTATGGGCTGACATTCCGGGCAGATGCCAAAAGGCCTGCGGCTGACCTGCAGGCACAGGCAACACGTATTCTGGCAGCCGTCAGCACAGCCGATTTCCCCGGGGCAGCCGTTGCAGTGGGAGAAGCACTCTGGTCGGGCAACAGCGCTGAGCTGGAAGCACTAGCCAGCCAATATGGGACGGTAGATGCGACGACTGCGGAAAAAGCGGTTGCAGCTGGTTCCGAGAGACGCCACAAACTTGGCCACTATTCAGGTGCGATGTTTTATTACGGCGAAGAGTGGTATTGGGGAGTGGATCGCCTTTACCATCTGGAAAATCGTCTGATTGAGCTGGGCGCCCGCAAACCTGGAACATCTGATCTCATCATTCCCCGCCCTGAAACTGATTGCGGTGACATCAAGGATGACGGCAGCCTGACACTGGAGTTCTATCCATCTCTGCGCAGTCCTTACAGTTCCATTATTTTTGATCGCACCATCAAGCTGGTGAAGGATTCCGGAGTGAAGATGGTGATGCGACCAGTCGTTCCGATGGTGATGCGTGGTGTCTCCCTGTCGAGACAGAAAGGGTTTTATATTTTCACAGACACACTCAGAGAATCAAAAACCCTGGGGCTGACGTGGGGGAGAATGTACGATCCCATTGGCAACCCCGTACGCCGTGCCTTTTCACTTTATCCCTGGTCAAGGGAACAGGGAAAGTCTGTTGAATTTCTGAGCACCTTTTTGAAGGCCGCTTTTTTTGATGGCGTCAACACCAATACTGATGCCGGACTGCGAAGTGTAGTCGAAAAGGCTGGCCTGTCCTGGCAGGAAGCACAATCAGTCATCGACAACAAAGACTGGGAAAAAGAGCTGGAGGAGAACCGGCTGGCCATGATCGGCTTCGGATCGTGGGGCGTTCCCAGTTATCGCCTGTTTGACAGGAAGGGAGAAACCGTCCTGGCAGTCTGGGGACAGGACCGGTTGTGGCTGGTGGCCCGTGAGATTAAACGATTGCTGGCAGAAAATTAGAAAACCGGGTCCTTTGGGCCTATTCCATGTTCTTGTCATTCCGTGTCAAGCACGGAATCCAGGAAAGATTTCAAAGCTAAACTTCGCCTGGATGCCGGATCAAGTCCAATAATATGGTCTCACCCCTTGGAAACAAAGTTGGTTGCTAG
>JAOZRE010000406.1 GCA_029940215.1 bacterium
AACACCCTTGAAATTTTCTGAAAAATCGAAATCTTCAAGGAAACTTGGGTTAACACAAAAGGGAAACACCTATAATAGCTCTTCTAAACCAGATTATTGAATAATTCACACGCGACCACACTCCGTTTGGTTCAAATTGCTGTGAGAGAGTGGCCATGGGCCGTATAAAAGGAACGATCGTTCGTTTTATATTGACGGGTTGAGACCTCTTAAAATATGCTGGTTTTGCAGTGCTGAAAAAAGTGAAATTCATTGGGAATTTCGGGAAAAACGGGTCAAACAAACGGAGGAAAAATGTTTAGTCTTGAGATGTCGAAAGAGCAGAAGATGATCAAGAATGAGGTTGCCAAGCTTGTCAAAGCGGTGGTGACTGAGAATGCAGGTGAAATGGACAGTAGTGGGGAGATGCCCCATGATTCATTGCAGAAGGCGTGGGAACTTGGGGCATCAGTCTCCATGGTTTCAGAAGAGTTAGGTGGGTTTGGCATGGACGATTCACCAATCACGACGGCTATCGTCCTGGAGGAATTGGCATACGGGGACATGGCTTTTGCCATTTCTAGCACCCTCCCGTCACTCTTGATCAGTCCTCTGGTTTCCATGGGAACCGAGACGCAACAGAAAAAATACCTGCCCCTCATTTGTGCAGAAAATTATAACCCCTGTACCCTGGCCATCAATGAGCCCCATTTTGGTTGTGATGTGAGTGATATGAAGACCACAGCGGAAAAAAAAGGGGCTGCCTATCTATTGACCGGGACGAAATGTTTTGTTCCCCAGGCAGAGCAGGCATCACACATAGTGGTGGCAGCATCTCTTGACGGAAAGGGAAACTTGTTTCTGGTTGAAAAGGGTGCAGCCGGGATGACAATTGGCGAACGTGAGAAAAACCTTGGATTGTATTCCCTGGACACCTATGAAATTACATTGGACAACTGTGAAGTTGCTGAAGAAGATCGACTGGGTGGTGAAAACGGCTGTGATTTTGATGCCTTTATCGCAAAGACCCGCATTGGGATGTCTGCTATTGGTACCGGCATATCCAGGGCTTCATTCGAATTCGGGATGAATTATGCCAAGGACAGGGTACAGTTTGGAGAGCCCATTGTTCAAAGACAGTCTGTGGCATTTATGATTGCCGAAATGGCCTATGAGGTGGACGCTATGAGACTTATGACCTGGAAAGCCGCTTCAAATCTGGAAGCTGGTAAGGATGCCAAGCGTGAAGCCTACCTGGCGAAACTGTATGTCGGGGAACAAACCATGCGCGTGACAGATTTTGGTGTTCAACTGCTTGGGGGACATGGTTATATACGCGAATATCCTGTCGAACGATACTACCGAAACGGACGCGGTATCAGCATCATTGAAGGCATGGCCACCGTATAATTCATCCAACAAACCAATAAGCAGGAGTTAAACATGATTTCACTGGAATTAGGAGAAGTCCTGGAGCAGAGCCGACAGGGAATGCACGATTTGGCCACCAACCTATTCAGGCCAATTGCCAGAAAATATGATATAGCCGAGCACGAATATCCCAAGGAACTCGATCTGATGAGGCCAGCGCCGAAGAAAGAGCCGGCAGAGGGAGCTGAAAAGAAAGTAGAACCTCCGAAGGAAGAGAAGAAAAAGGAGAAGTCAAAAAAGCCAAAGTTTGACAATTTAATCGGCGTACTTAGCGTTGAAGAGCTGTGCTGGGGAGATGTGGGCCTGATGTTAACCATTCCGGGTATGGGTCTGGGTAATGCCGCTATTTCAGCGGTAGGAACTCCGGAGCAGAAAATGAAGTTTGGGTCACTCTGGGCAGCCATGGCAATCACCGAGCCAGAAGCCGGGTCAGATTCAGCATCAGTACAGACAACAGCTGTCCTTGATGGAGATGAGTGGGTATTGAACGGTGAGAAAATCTTCGTCACCTGTGCCGACCGCTCCGACATCGTGGTGGTCTGGGCAAACATAGAGCCCAGTGCTGGAAAAGCCGGGATTAAGTCCTTCATTATCGAGAAGGGGACACCGGGTTTTAAACTGGAGTACCTGGAGCATAAACTGGGTATTCGGGCGTCCGACACCGGAACATTCGTGCTGAAGGATTGCCGGGTTCCCAAAGAGAACCTGCTGGGTAATCCGGAAGTTAAGAAAAAAGAAGGATTCGCTGGTGTGATGCAGACCTTTGACAATACAAGGCCGACTGTAGCCGCTATGGCACTGGGCGTCGCAAGAGCTGCGCTGGAGTTTACGAAGGAAAAAATGGAAGAGCAGGGTTTTACCTTGTCCTACGATAAAAACGTGAACAACGTCAGTGCCCTGGAAAAAGAGTTTTACGTAATGGAAGCCAGTCTCGAAGCGATGCGTCTTTTAATCTGGCAGGCTGCGTCGATGGCAGATGCAGGAATTCGGAACAGCCTGCAGGCCTCCATGTGCAAGGCAAAAGCGGGAAAGGCCGGAACCCAGATCACACAGAAATGTTGTGAACTGCTGGGACCGTTAGGTTACACCCAGAACAACCTGGCAGAGAAGTGGATGCGGGATGTGAAGATCACAGATATTTTTGAAGGAACAGGCCAGATTCAGCATCTGATTGTAGCCAGGCAACTGATGAAATTGTCCAGTGCCGAGCTGAAATAGCTGTTTTCATGTAATACAATCGTTAGATGATTGTTCAGTCAGGCTGAGGTGGCTGTTTCAGCCTGACTGCGAATCTTTCAATCTCAGAAAAACCCTTTATTCATTGGAGAATGCCCATGCTGTGGACAGCAACAAAAGGTGCATTTCGCGTTGTACACTACATTATGAAGGCAGGTGTTGCCATACTGCCGATGCCGGTTCCTGAGCTGCTTTCAGGTGCTGGGTCACTTCAAGAACTGCCAGACAAAGTCAAAGCCGCCGGTGTCTCAAAAGTTTTGTTGGTAACCGATCCCGGAATTGTTAAAGTAAGACTGGTTGAAGGACTGGAGAACAGCCTGAAGGAAAATGATATTCAGTATGCCTTGTTCGATGGGGTTCAGCCTAATCCTACCATTCAAAACATCGAAGACGGTTTAAAACTTTATCTCTCCAATGGGTGTAACGGCATCATTGCATTCGGTGGGGGATCGCCGATGGACTGTGCCAAAACAATCGGGGCACGCGTCACAAACCCCAAACAGTCGGTTTCTGATATGCGGGGAATGTTCAAGGTCAAAAAGGCTATTCCGCCTTTCTTTGCAGTACCGACAACAGCAGGAACCGGTTCCGAAACAACTCTGGCAGCTGTCATTACCGACCCTGAAACCCATGAGAAATTTGCCATTGCCAGCTTTAAGCTGATTCCGGGTGTTGCCATTCTCGACCCGGATCTGATGATCGGGTTGCCCCCCCATATCACATCAACCACAGGAATGGATGCGCTTACTCACGCAATTGAAGCATATATTGGTCTGCATGGAACATCGTTTACCAATGAATTGGCAGAGAAAGCGGTAAAACTGATTTTTGAGAACCTTGAAGAGGTATACAAGGACGGGTCGAACCTCGAAAAGCGGAATAACATGGCGCTTGCCTCTTATTATGCAGGCTCTGCCTTCACTCGCTGTTCTGTGGGTTACGTTCATGCCATCGCTCACAATCTGGGTGGACTATATAGCGTACCACACGGCCTTGCCAACGCTGTTATTCTTCCCTACATCCTGGAGTATTCCCGAAAAGAGGCAGAGGGCAAGCTCGCGCGTCTGGCTGTTGCAGGTGGTATTGGAAAAGCTGACGAATCACCCGAGGTCCTTTCCAACCGATTCATCGAGAAAGTCAAATCGATGAACGCTAACATGGATATTCCGACAACCATCAAGGAGCTTCAGGAAAAGGACATTCCCCTGATTGCTATAAGGGCACTCTCGGAAGCAAACCCAGCCTATCCGGTTCCCAGGATTATCAATCAGAAGGAGTGCGAAGAAATTATAAGGAAGCTGCTTTCTTAGGGATCGTACAAAAATAACTTGACATAAGCTGTCCACAAAAGTCCTATAAAGACCGGACATTTTGACGGCATAATGCCAAGCAATTTTTGAGCCGACCCTTAGTTATGACTGGAATTCCGATGAAGCTGAAGAGAAGGGAATTATCCTTTCAT
>JAOZRE010000407.1 GCA_029940215.1 bacterium
TAAGATGGGCTACCAGTTCATTGAAAACTATAAGAATGCCAGAGAGTGCGTCATCCGGGAATATGAAGAAGAGGACGTGACCAAACTGCCGGACGAACGCTACAATCTGCGTCTGGTCTACTATGACCAGAAACAGCTGAAATCACTTCGCAAAGCATACTCAAAACAGATTGATGAGATGGAACGAGAGGTGATGCACCTGTGGAAGGTCTGTCATGGCGTGTACACAAACGACCGCGATGATAAAGACTACGATGATTGGGAAACCTTGGCAGATCGAATGTTGAACCCGAAGAAGAAGAAGAGGGGATTTTTCAGATCAAAGAGTGACGATGAGCCAGAAATTGAAGAGAAGAAGCCTCTCTGGAATGAGATTAGTTTCATTCAACCCAAGGATACGATTGTCAGTAAGTCCAATCCGACCGAAGAGGCACGAATAGACGAAATTGGAGCCCGTTTTCCATTAATGCGGGAAAAACTTCAGAAAGTTTATATTGATCAAATTGATGAGACGAGGCAAATCCTTGATGCCCGGTTGAACTTCCTTCAGGAACAGTTTGAGGAGTTCACCAATCAAATCAATCCATATCACGTGCAACCTGGTTTACTTCTCGACATCGACATTATCAGCATCAAAAAGAAAAAGACGACGATGATGAATATGGCAAATGTCATCAATGAATTTCTTTACTCCGTATCCAAAGGTTTCTCAGACACAATTGCTGAAGAGGATGTAATGATCACGGATAAAGAGACTTATGAAAGTGAATTTGTCGGTCTTCACGAGTAAGGACCTGTGAGAGGATGCTTTTTAGTCGCTCCTTACAGCATGCCGGGAGTGACTGGACTTTTTCAACGCAAACTTAAAGCTGGTATCAAATTACCCCCTTCTGGAATTGGCTATAACCAATCAGGTTTCTGATGTGTCATCACAACGCTGGACTAAGCGATTGCTGAAACTTTCCCCGAAAGGGCAGTCAATTCAAAAGAGTCAATGCAGTTACACAATATCCTGATAACGGACAAAGCCGACCTTTCTCCCTCTGTTTCATTCACAGAAAATGACTCTGTCATCGAGCTTGCAGGAAACGAACTTGGAGCCTGCCTAACAGAGCACCTGGCAAACCATCAAATTCTACGCGGGGCAAGTATCAATCTGATTCTGGATCAGGGTTACATCCGGTATCAGTATTTCAATCTTCCCCTGATATCATCTCGAAAAATACGACAAATATTGAGTTTCGAACTGGATGAGACACTCTTAAACGGAGTAGAGAACTACGTATTCAGCTATTCGTCACAATCTTCCAAGAAATCCGGTGTAACAGAGGTTGGGGCATATATTATTGACAAGCAGGTACTTGAGGATCTGGTTTCCATCTTCAGGGAATTCAATCTGGAGTTACGTTGGGTCACATCTCTGGAAAACTTAATGGACCTGGGGTACATCGAAAAAAGCGATCTCGGTAACAGAATTCATGTTGAACTGTCTGACAGGCTTCAAGCTGCAAGATTCTTCATTTATCACAACGGGTTTTTGACAGGTGTTTCCTCCATATCCAAACAGGAGAACCTGAAGGGCGATACTGAGGCTTTAGCTTCCCAGAGCTTTATCGATCTACTCAATCAGAAGGTTTCCTCCATTCAGCTGGTAGATGTCGGCCTCACAGAGATCTCAATGTCTGGATCTGATGATAGGCACATCGTCCTAAATGATCATCAGGAATTTGAAATCGACCAAAGGAATCAATCAACATCGAAGGATGTGAGAGATAGTGTACCTGAGGTGCGACTGGACCACCCGAGACGGGTTAACCTGATTATGTCCAGTATTCTAATCATCCAGGAACTAAAAAAATATTCCCGGTCACTAGTTATCACTACCGGAATCTTAGTCGTCAGCCTCGTCATATACATGGCCGCCACAGGCTATCGCGGCTACCTTGATCACCAATCCGTTGAGTCACTTGAAAAACAGCTGAATCTAAAGATTTCAAAGTACCTGCCAAAGGGAACCTCAAAAACAAATGCACTTTATATATTGAACGAGCGGGTTCAAGGAATCAAGCAGGAAAAAGAAAGAAACCGAAACTTCGAGCAACGAAATTATCACGTTTCCAGCACACTAACGGACCTTTCCCAATTAAAAAAAGACGTTCCGACACTAGTACTCTCCCGCTTTTCTCTTAATGAACAGGTCATCCGTTTCCAGGGAAGTACAGCAACAATAGCCGAGTTCGATCGTTTGCAGGAATTACTGACAGAACTGTTCCCTGTCGATACCCATCAGCTCAAAACAAACGAAAAAAGCCGCGGTGATGGTATTATCGAATTCTCAACCGCCATACAATTGAAAAAATAGCGACCTCCGGAAAGGCAGGCATGGAATTGACTCAAA
This sequence comes from bacterium, assembly GCA_029940215.1. Lineage (GTDB taxonomy): Bacteria > SAR324 > SAR324 > XYD2-FULL-50-16 > XYD2-FULL-50-16 > JAHJRI01. The sequence goes on from JAOZRE010000407.1 coordinate 2,399, forward strand.
GAGAAAAAACCTTGGTAGTGGCTGCATTGACTATTTTGTTGCCCCTGCTTTTTTTCAAACTTGTCCTTTCACCTCTGAATGATTACCGTCAAAAACAGAGAGTAACTGTCAGTCGTTTAGATGAGAAAATCAGGCAAATTGACCACCTCGGCCAGGAACTGAGATATATTGAACAAAACCGTAAAGGCCAAACGATTTCACTGAGCAAAAAAATAGACCGCTTGCTTCGTCGACATAAGATTAAGTCCAGATCCAGCACGATTGTGGATAACAATGCAGATGGACGACAAAGCCTTGTGTTAAAGCTGGACGAGGTTAACCTCACCGAGTTGATTCATATTTTATACAGTGTCGAAAACGCTTCCCCGGTAATTGCCATTAAGAGTATCGACATCAACCCGGCATATAAAAATAAAAAGCGGTTTCGCTTTTCAACCGCATTAAGCAGTTGGTAGGGACATCCATTCATGGTAAAAAAGCTCTCAATCATTTTTGTATCCATCCTGTTTTTGGGAATAACCCTGTTCATGTCATTCTGGCTCACTGTTTCCGAGGAGAAACTGCTTTCATGGTCACGTTACCATGTCAGGCAATCGCTTCCAAGACAGGTAGCTGTGACAATAAAGACACTCCAAACTCGTTTCTGGGGCTTCGAACTTGAGCAGGTCACCTTAAGGGATACCATTCACCAGCGGGACTGGCTTAAAATCGACACGGTCAAGGTCCACTTTAATATCATCGCACTTGTTTTCAGCCAGAAACTGCCATTTGAGTTTAACCTTTACGGAGGAAATGGTAGCGGTACGATAGGTTATTTGCCAAATTCTCTGCTTAAGTTAAGAGTATCGAATATGAAGCTTAAGTGGGTTCCTGCCATTCGCCGTACCCAGATAATATAGTCCAATCCAACCCTGGAACTGGAGGGCCAGTTCGCGCGCAACACCAAAGTGGGTAACATTCAGTTTCAGGTTAGAAACATTAAGATGAGCGGTGATAAAGCCCTTACAAACCTGTCGGTTAATTTACCTGATACAGACCTGTCAAGTATCAGTGCGGACTTAAAATTGACCCGCAAACAGGTGAAAATGAACATTGATACGACCGGTGACGTGGAGGCTCACGTTGAAGGCCGGGTGTATGGTGATTGGGGAAGAATCCAGAGGGCAAAGGCCGACCTGAAGCTGAATGCAGGGATAAAAGAGACCTATCAGGCGCAACTTGGCATTTTCAATAGTATTCTTAATAGCTATCGATCTAAGAATGGGCGCATTTCCATTCACTTAACCGGAAAGTTATCGGCACCTCAAATTAAAAAAATCTGATTTGCCAGACCCATGCGAGTCTTTCCCTGGTGGTCTAAAATAACTGTTGGAATCAGCTGGGAAAAAGGTAAGTAATTGATCTGACCACTCTCATCATCATTAATTGAAAATATAGACAAAATGGTGAAATATAAAACAGTCATTGCTGTCGGTATTGTTTCTCTTCTCAGCATCCTCATATTTGTTGGCGCCTTAATGGTTCCTTTTGGGGGGCAATCAGATCAAACGGTCAACGTTGAAATCAAGAAAGGTCAAAGTCTCAATCGAATTGCAGCTAATCTTGAAGACCGGAACCTGGTCATCTCACGATCTCTGTTTAAATGGGGATCCATTTTCCTGGGAAAACGCCGAAGTATCAAGAGTGGAGAGTACGAAATCAAGT
>JAOZRE010000408.1 GCA_029940215.1 bacterium
AACAGCTCCATGGATGGATTCGTTCGATGCTGCAAGTTTCGCATCTCATGTTTTGCATCAAAATACCCTCGATGGAGGGGAGCAATACAATTACGGAGAATGTCAGTATTTGGTTCCGGTGATCCGACTGAGAGAACCGGGAATAAATTCATTCACACTAACGTCAGAAAAACCGGCTGTCTCCAGATAAAACCGCACTTCCGATTCTGAATGCGAACGTCCCTCGCTACCGAACAGGGCTTCGTGGACCCCCCAGAGCGCAGGCCCCAGTGGACCCGTCTTCTCATCATTCAGGGTCTCACCCACCAGATGGAATTCACCTCCCGATTTTAAACTGTTATAGGCCTTCGTCATTATCTGGATCAACATTCCATCACTATACTGCGGCAGGTTACTGGCCATGATCATCAAGTCTGCACCCTGCGGTAGTTGATCTCGCGTAAAATCTCCAGGATGCGTCGAAATATTATCGCTCATCCCCCACTCGGCTATAAAGCGATTCGTCACTTTACAAACGGTTTCAAAGTCCAACACAACCGCATGCAGATGGGGATACTTCTGAACCGCCGCGATACAGTAAGCACCGGAACCACCGCCCAGGTCGAGAATCAAAGAGCGATTGCTCATGTCTACATCCCTCGCAAACAGCATGCCGGCCCCCAGACCGACGCTGTATGTTGCATTGTGATACTCGACGGCCATCTCATCCGTCAACGTTTCATAAAGACCCAGGGTTTTCGGACGATCACTCGACTTCAATGCCGCACCCAGATCTCGCCATTTTTCAAAATCCATGAGGGGAAAAAGCATCCATGGACCGATATAGGTAGGCTTATCCTTCACCAGAAATCGCTCTACGTCAGGTGCATTTTCATAGGTATCACCGCTCTTAGCAATTAAATCCAGGGCGCAGCAGGCAACCAGCAGCCTTTCAGCATTGACCTTGCTGATGGTCAATGCCTCTGCAAGTTCAGGCAGTCGACTGCTTCCTCGGGAAACATGTGTAAAAAGATCAAGTTCAACAGCGGCCATCAGAACAGCCGACTGTTTGTGGGCGTAACTTAAATTCTGCAGACGAACCGTACCCACTTTTTTACCGGTTTGACTCATCTCACACTCCATTGAAGGTTAACTGTCGCTATCATCACAATCATGCGTCGCTGCAAGGTTTTTCGACACATCTCATCATCAGAATTCCTCAGGTAGCTGGTTTCCACTCCTGTACCTCAGCACCTTCTGTATTAATCATCTCCTCTATGTCTTTCATATAATCAGGCCAACCAAAAGGACTCCCCCATGGATACGGCAGGTCTTTCATCTCGCCTGGTTGTTTTGCTTCGACCAGATGTCCAAGGGCGTCCGTGATGATCTGCTTCTGAAATGATATGTCATTCGGTTTTCCACACGGGTGCCCCAGGGGATAGTCAATGAAGACGTTTCTGGGAGCCAGCACTGATAACATCATATCCCTGCAGGAACCAAGGGTAATGGTTGGAATTCCGGATGCTTCAATTTTACGGGCAATCAGTCCGACCGACTGATGATCAAGTGGTCAGGCCGGCACAAGAAAAGCGGCATCTGCCTGCTCTCTTTTCAGCACCTCTACTATCTCGGGCACGGTCTCTTCCTGGAGAGCAGTCCGTTTGTATAGCCTCCCCATACCCAACGTGATCGCCGTCGGGGCTAGTTTGCTGATAACACCATCATCCGCCAGTTCCTCCAACCGCTGGGTGGGAAACACACAGTTCAGGTCAGCGACCGCATCTCGATGATCAAAATAGTTGTGCCTCAGGTTCAACTGTGTAAACGGAGTGGTGACCGGTATTTCTCTGAAACTCAGGTCATTCACTGCCCATGGATCAAATGGATCCTGACTGTCCATGAAAATCCCTGCCGAACTGATCAAGGAAAGCACCATCTTGTTCAGCGGCTTCGTCACTGGCGTCCATGGACTGCTGTCATTTTCCGACCATTTATATGGCGGAAACCCCTGACTCTGGTACATCTCATTCAAACTGGTTATATAGTCAATTTGTGCCATGATTTTCCCCCATGACTGCTGTGTTAAACGCTTTTTCGAAAACTTTCCGAATTGCAGACTCCAGTGCCAGCCTGCAGCAATTCTTAGCATTTCCCTATTGCCTTTTTTTTACTTTGTCAATACATGAGATTTCAGTCTCTTCGCTTTCTCCTGCCAATCATTTTTGGAGGCGTACCCTGCGTAACGACGCTCCAAGATACGCTCTAAATGAATGAGCTCGCTATTTAAGATTGAAAAAAAGAAAAAAACACTATAGACTCGGGTTCAATTTGCAAAAAACCGGTTGGATTTGCGCCCCTTCGCGCTTCCCCCAGTTTCAAGACAAATTGTCATTTTCAGATTCCGCTTTACCGTCAAACTTAATAAACACCAGGCAGTCTTTTTAGCTACCCCCTATCAGTCAAAACTGGGAGTTAGCCATTATGTTTAGGGACCGTTAACAAAGGATAAGAATGAAATACAGGCCATTCGGGAAACTGGGTTGGGACGTGTCCGTTCTGGGATTTGGAGCCATGCGGCTGCCGGTTATTGACAAGGACCAGTCAAAAATAAACGAGCCATTGGCGACTGAAATGCTGCATTATGCCATTGATAATGGGGTTAACTATGTTGATACCGCCTATATTTATCACGGCGGAAACAGCGAGAAATTCCTGGGACGGGCTCTGCAGCGCGGTTACCGGGAAAAGGTCAAGATTGCCACAAAACTTCCCTCCTGGGTTGTCAATGAAAAGGGAGACTTTGATCATTACCTGGATAAACAATTGGAACGACTGCAGACCGACACCATCGACGTGTACCTCTTACATGGCCTCAACGAAACCCAATGGCCAAAACTGCGGGATCTTGGAGCCCTGGAGTGGGCAGCCGCCGCAAAGGAAGACGGGCGTATTAAACACCTGGGCTTCTCTTTTCACGATTCGCTGGAGGTGTTCAAAGAGATCATCGATGACACCGATAAATGGGAAGTATGTCAGATCCAGTACAACTACATGGACGTCGAATTTCAGGCTGGACTTGAAGGACTTGCGTATGCCGCCGACCGTGACATCGCGACCATCATCATGGAACCCCTTCGTGGCGGACAACTGGCCCGCAATCCACCCGATTCAATTGCCCGAATAATGGACAGATCGCCTGTCAAAAGGACCCAGGCAGACTGGGCGTTGCACTGGGTCTGGAATGATCAGCGTGTTCCAACACTTCTCAGTGGCATGTCGAGCATGCGGCATGTGACCGAGAACGTCGAAAGCGCATGCAATGCCGCCGCCGGGAGCATGTCTGGTCCCGACCTGGAACTGATTGATGAGGTTCGAGCAGAATACCTGAAATCGACACCAATTCCCTGCACCTCTTGTAGATACTGTATGCCCTGCCCTGAAGGGGTACAAATATTTAGAATTTTCGAGCTGTATAATGACGGCCACCGCTACGAAGACCAGAACGCGCCAAAGCGCACATATCAATTCTTCCTGGGTGGAAAACAGGCGGATGCCTGTGTCGAATGTTTTGAGTGTGAGGAGGTCTGTCCACAAGAGATCCCCATTGTGGAATGGCTGAAAACCACCCATGAATGGATGACTGCCAAAGGGTAATTGTATTCGATAGCCGGCCTTTCCTGTTACTGTCGCCTTACGAAAGAAAATGCCGGCATATTCGATCTATTGCTGTTGGTTAACCACAAACTCGACCCGGCGGTTGATACGTTTTCCATCGTCATCCTGATTACTTGCGATGGGCTGACTATCCCCGAATCCCTTCAATTGAAGTTTGTTGGCAGCTACCCCCCGGGCAACCAGGTACTGTAGTACAGCGCTTGCGCGCCTGCCAGACAGTTTGAAGTTAAACGCCCTCGTCCCATCGCTGTCCGAATGTCCGTTAATTGAAATCAGTCTGATCTGCGGATTCCGCTTTATCACTTCAGCAATTTCATTCAGTAAGACGTGTGAATCCTGATTAATGGTTGAGTCTCCTTTCTTAAACTGAATTTTTTCCTGGAATACGATTCGCTCCTTTTTCAACCTGACCTGTGAATGAGAATCTGCTTCCGGCTT
>JAOZRE010000409.1:0-2089 GCA_029940215.1 bacterium
TCCTTTTCAGGTGCAATGTGAAATGAAAATGTTGGAAATATTTTTATAGAATTCAGGGAGTACGCAACGGGTACATATTCTCCGAAACCTCATGTTTCTTTGTGACTGGCAAGATTATGGATGCTAGTAGAAAATAGAAGAATCCGGGCGTTTTACTTGAGCCCGGAATTCCGGAGTCGGTCACATCTGTTTGGGCAGCCAGGTACTGATCCAGGGGAAATATACCAGAATGATCAAAGTAACCAGCATCATAAGCAGGAATGGAAAAGCACCGATAAAAATATCTTCAATTTTTGCCTCTTCCCCTAGCGCTGCTTTCATAGCGAAAACCACCATGCCAAAAGGGGGGGTTACCAGACCCATCTCTATCGCCACTACGCAAATAATCCCGAACCAGATCATGTCATAGTCCATGGCCCTGACAATCGGCGCAAGCATGGGAACAGCGATCAGCAGGATCGATGTTGAATCCAGAAAGGACCCCAGCACGATAAAAACGAGGATAAATGCCCACATAACCCAGATACGGGGCAAATCCAGGGAAAGTACCAGTTGGGTGACCTCTGCTGTAAACCCACTGTATGACAACATTTTTGAAAAGAAAATCGCAGATATCATCAAAAAACCAATGGCGGCACCCATGTTACCTGTTTCAAGCAGAATTCCCCAAAACCCTTTGACCGTAAATTTCTTTTTGAAAATTGTGACCAGCAGCGCACCCCCAGCTCCAACCGCTGCCGCTTCAGTGGGGGTGACAAATCCCAGGTAGATACCACCTAAAACCATAAAAATAATAAACAGAATCGGCCAGGGGCGCATCAGTGCTTTAATATTTTCGCCATGGCTGCTTTTTTTGTGGGCCTGCATTTTACCTGCAAGATCGGGTCGTAGCAGAACCATGATGATGATACCGCCTATAAATACCGCCGCCATCAGAATTCCTGGCAAGATACCGGCGATGAACAGTTTCCCGATGGCCTCTTCGGTCAACATGCCATAAAGGATCAGCAGCATGCTGGGGGGAATCAGCATCCCTAGAATTGAACTTCCGGCGACGGTCCCCAGCGAAAATCGGTGATCATAACCCAGCCGACGCATCTGAGGAATCGCTATTTTACTGAAAACTGCTGCTGAAGAAACACTGACTCCCGTGATCGACGCAAAAATTGCATTGGCCGCGACCGTTGCAACGGCGATACCGCCGCGAATTCTTTTAAAGAAAACGTTGGCTGCATCATAAAGGTCGGTACTGACTCCTGAAACATTCGCCAGGAGACCCATCACAATGAACAGGGGCGCCGTACCGAAAATGTATTCCATAATACCGCGATAGGCTGAAATACTGAGCATACTCAACGGAATTCGCATACCGCCGGTTATCAGCCACAACCCGGTGACACTGACCACTATCAGGGCCGTCCCAACATGAACTCCGAGCATGATGAAAACAATTAGCAGTACGATCGCAAGAATTGAAATGATAATAGGATCCATTTTCTAGTTTCCCTGTTCAAGGTTTTGATTTGCTGAGATCGCCCTGACGCCATCTACCAAGCCCCTGATGGTAATCAGTGCGGCCAGTAAACTACTAATCTGGATGATGGTGTAAAGCGGGTAGACCGGAACCTGTAGTGCGCCGTCTCCTTCGAACTCCAGTAATTTCCAGGCTTTGAGCATCGGTTTCCAGTTGGCGAAAAAAATGAATAGAAAGGCAGCCAATCCAATCAAGTTTCGAAACAACCCTGCCATCTGTTTGCCGATTTCACTCAATCGGCCCATGATTAAATCAGAACGGATATGCCTGTTTTCAAACAATGCCCAGGGAATCTGCATAAATGTCAAAAAGACAACACCCACTTTAACAATCTCCGATGTACCGGTGATGGGGCTGTTGAAGAAAATTCGCCCGATCACATCGCTACAGACAAACACTAAAACCAAAAAGATGGAAAAAGACGCCAGTGCATTTATCCCGGAAATCAATCCAATAAACCAGCGGCCAATACTGTTTATTACATTTATCATAAATGTCACCTTTGATGATGATTTAATCGATCTTCCAGTTTCAGGGAAACTTATACCCGGCCTG
>JAOZRE010000409.1:2099-4089 GCA_029940215.1 bacterium
TCTTTTTTTGCTGGAAAACCCTTGGCTTCATACTTTTTGATATAGCGGGCAGGAATATTCGGCATTTTGTTTGCCCAATCCTTTTTCTGATCGTACGTCAACTGGTAGAATTTCACGCCATTGGCTTTCAGGGCTTTGACTGCCTTACTGTAATCACTCTTAGTCCTGGTCGCAATTCTCAAATGAAGCTCAGCGCCGAGTTCAAGAATGATATCCTGGATTTTTTTAGGCAGGGAATTGAATTCATCCAGATTCATACCGAAACCGGTACCCGGAACGGCACCAAAATCAGCCAGCGTTGCATATTTAGCTACTTCATAGAATTTAAAACCGTACATCCAGGTAGTGGCTGCCAGATAACCCTCAAACACACCGGTTTGCAAACTGGTATAGACCTCCATCAGGCTGGCCTGGACCGGCACGGCACCAACTGATTTGATCCATTCCAGGTTGGGACCGGCGCCGCCAATCTTACGGTTTTTAAGGTCCGAGATTTTCCTGATGGGAAAGGTGGTAATCAGCTGGTAACTGTCCCAGCCCAGGTGACCAATGTACTTAACATTATATGTTTCAAGGGTTTTTTGCATAAACGGGATTTTCATATGTAAGTCATACCCGATCTGGTTCATCATTGACATGTCCGGGGAACTGAACGGTAGCTGATAAAATACGGTTCCCATGGGCAGTTTTGCTGTTTCAAACGGATACTGTATCGGACCAAACGTCAGTACACCCTGTTCCAAGGATTCCAGTTCATCGCCCACTTTTGCAACCGCACCACCCCAGGCAAAGACCCATTTCACGTTATCACCTGTTGCCGCTTTGATCCGCTTGGACAGTTCTTTGGTATACCAGTCTCCAAAAACAATGAATCCCCCCACAGCGCCCTTCGGATGTCCCGCACCCATGACCCAGCGATATGTTTTGGCTTGTGTTACCCCACTGAACAGGAATGTAAAAATTAACAAAATCGCCATAATCGAGATTTTCTTAAATACTGACTGCTTTTTCATTTGACTCCTCCGATTCAAAATTTGTTGTTTCGGACCTTGTCCGAGGAAATGAAAGATCACCGACCTTATTGCCGGTGTTTCTGTCCGCTGATGACATCAACTCCAAAAGCGGACGAAAGAGGCGTTATATAGTTATATACATGAAGCCCTTTATTCGAGGGAATATGCCTGTGTCTATTTGTTTGAGATATGGTTAATAATGGATGTAAGATTATCAATGTCTGTTGGTTTAATCATATAACAGGCAATACCAGCCTGCCTTGCTTTATGTTCCATTTCAAGAGAATGGGAATCCGTCATCACGATAAACAGGGGCTCAATGCCGGTGTTTTTTATTTGTTCGATGATTTTAAAGCTGCTGATATCATTACTGGATGTGTCAAGTATTGCTAGATCAAAAGTTTTCTGCCGCAACTGCTTGAGCGCATCCTGGCTGGAATGTGCCAGGGTTACCTGATGACCTGAATTCACAATCGCGTCCAGGATCAGGTCTTCCTGGATGGGGTGATATCGAACAATTAAGACTTCCAAAACTGTCTATCTCCGATTGTTCGTTTTAGAGAGCTGTTTCTGAATGTCTGAATTATGAAATAGTTGTCGGGCTATTCAGCAATGACCATACCATTGAGAAAATTGGAAAAACATTTCTCATAAGATATTGTAATTTAGCCTAAACTTTAAATGTGAGATCGGTATCGAAGGGGAGAGTGAATAGAAAAACTGTATAATAATTTGGACATTTGCAGTGTAGTTTAGATATAGTCTATTGTTTTATTTAAGATTTTACACCTATTCAGGATAAATAGACACTAGTCTAAAATTTTGGACAGGCTATTCCAAGATTCAATCTTATATAATGCAAGTTTGTTATACAGGGTTGCCCGTGAAATCCCCAGGATTGAAGCGACTTTGACCCTGTTTCCATTTTGTTGTTTAAGCAGTTGCTGAATATGTTTTTCCTCAAATTCTGCAACTGT
>JAOZRE010000410.1 GCA_029940215.1 bacterium
ACGACCATCACATTTGCAATAACCGGTAGATGGCGAAAGGGTTTCACCACCTGAAACGTTGAGGCAATACCCTGGACTCCCCATCAGTAGGATTATTAAACCAATAAACAGACCCATGAGCCCGTAAATACTCTTTTTGCTATAAAATGTCATTTTGACCTCCTTCCAATTGATTACTTTTGAAGTGCTTCGAGTTCAAGACATTAACGAGGCTGCAACCGAACACACTGGTTGAAATGGTAAAAAAAAGCGACACCAGATCGCAAGTCAAACGGCACCAGTATCAGTGTTCGGTTTCGATTGAATATTCAAAATTTGCCATTTGACTTGATAGTTCTCCCTTATTATAGTTCTTTTGTTTCAGCAAGAAATTACTAATAATTTCTAACTCTTTTCTTTCTCTGTGAGAATAATTTCAACTGTTTTTTTAGCGCTGTTGCCAACTACCTTTGAGCAATGAGCCATCATTCCCTGTTCTGCAGCTTCCTTCATTCCATTTTTATCATAAAGGTTAAAAGTGCGTCCCATTAATTTCTTCTGAATATCAAAACAACGGCAGCTTCCATATCTCTCTATAAAATCACCATGAAGCTTTTTAGAGAGCAGGTAGGATTTCATTGCCGCCATTGGATCTTTAAAATCCTTTCTTTCCCTTCCGAAAACCAACCCTAAAACCATCGCTCCACCAGCAAGAGCGCCACAGGACCCGTCTCCTGTAAGCCCGATGCCATCAGCCAATCCGCTGGCAGCCTTAAAGGTATCATCACTTTTTATTTCAAGAATATCGAGGATCGCGGCGATAGTGGTTTGAGCACAGCCCGTGCAGGTTATTTCATTTTCCTCTGCCATTTTGTACGCTTTTTCCAGTAGTTTCTCTTTTTCATTGCTGCTTTTAATTTCAACTGACATTAAATTCTCCAATTTAAATTTTTCAATAAGACTAACTATATCCGTAATATAATAATTTACAGATGTTATCCCGGTGTTCCGGCCATCAGTTTTTCAAATACTTTGTCATAAAAGAACTCGGTATCACCGCAAAGAAATTCATTGGCTTTGGCCTTGCGATAATACAATCCAATGTCCCCTTCTCGGGTGGTACCGATTCCGCCGTGAATCTGCACACCTCGTTCACTGATATATTTATACGCTTCGTTTACATTGGCTTTCAGAGCATAGGCATCGATGGCAAAGTCTTCTCCTGCATCGATTTTACAGGCAATGCGAAACAGATATTCATGATTGGTATCGTAGGCAATCAGCATATTTGCCAGATAGTGCTGAATCACCTGAAATCCACCAATGGGTTTGCCGTACTGCTGCCGCTCTTTTGTGTATGCGGCCGTCATATCGATGCAGACTTTGCATCCGCCCAGCATTTCCGCAGCCTTTGCAGTGGCGGCTTTAGTATTCATTTTTTCGATGATCTGTTCCGCATCGCCCAACGACCCAACAATATTATTTTTCGAAACTTTTACCCCATTCAAATTAACCTCACAATTATTATCTTTTCCGATAGTAGGCAATTTGGTTACGGTGATTTCGGGAACTCTGGCATCCACCAGAAAAAGTGTAATTTCGTTTTTTGCGGTTTTGGCCGTGACCAGAAATTTGTCTGCGATATTGGCATCCATCACAAACAGCTTGACACCATTCAGGATATAATCTTCCCCGAAGAGCTTGGCCGTCGTATGGGCGTCTGCCACGTGATAGCTTCCATCTTCTTCGTATTGCGCCAGCCCGATAATTAATTTGCCGTTCGCAATCTGCGGTATGAGATCCATTTTCTGATCTTCGGATCCGCTTTCCAGGATGAGCGAGCCGCACTGAACAACCGTAGAGAAGAAAGGACTGGGGCATAAAGCACTGCCCAACGCTTCTGCAATTAATACCATATCGAGAAACTCCCCGCCGTCTCCTCCGTACTCCTTCGGAAAACACAAGCCCAGCCAGCCGAGTTCGGCCATTTTCCCCCACATTTTGGCGGAGAATCCGGCTTCACTTTCCTCCAGTTCCTTGACGACGGAATAGGGGCACTCTTTTTTTAAAAACTTCACTGACTCATCTTTAATTAGTTTTTGTTCTGGCGAAAGGTCAAGATCCATAATTCTTTTCCTACTTGAATCTGGGTAGTCCAACTCCTACCCAGGCAATGATGTTTCGTTGAATTTCAGAAGATCCTGCTGCAATGTTGTATCCCATACAACCCTGATAATCAAAAGGCATCTTCCCACTCAGAGGTGCCCATTCAGAACCCTCCAATTGACCATGCAACCCCATGATTTCCGTGCCGAAATTTGCCATGCGCTGGTGTAGTTCCCCCCCAAATACTTTTGATTCCGATGCAGCGTGAGGAGCGATCATCAGGCCGCCTTTTTCTTGATTCCAGGCAATTCTGTACGACAGTGATCGACCGGCTTCCATCTCGGCGTACAGCCGGGCGATTTTCTGTCTAACCGAAGAATTCTCGTATAAAAACTTTCCACCGCGCTTGGTTGTCTTCAGATAAACCATGAACTCCTCCAGGGTACGCTTCATCTCAGCAAATAAGCCCACCCCGGATCTTTCGAAATTCATGGTGGCCCGGGTGGATTGCCAACCTTCATTTTCCGGTCCGATCCGGTTAGATTCAGTGATACGGACATTGTTAAAAAATATCTCATTATAGAGATGGCCGCCGTTCATGTAATGGATGGGTCTGACCTCGATGCCGGGGAGGTCCATGGCAACATTAAAAACAGAGAGACCTTTGCTTCGTTTTTCCTCCGGGTTCGTTCTAGCTAACAAAAACATATGATCTGCCCGGTGCGCACCGGTTGTCCAGACTTTCTGCCCATTGACCACATACGTATCACCGTCTTTAATGGCGGTCGTTTCCAGTGACGCCAGATCTGAGCCAGCATTGGGTTCGCTCCATCCTTGGCAATAGTTGGTTTCACCGCGTGCAATGGGTGGTAGCAACCTTTTTTTCTGTTCTTCACTGGCAAAAAGCATCAAGGTGGGGGCAAACATCCCAAATCCGAACGCATCAATCCCGGGCGCTCGATGGTAGGACTGAACTTCGCTGAATATTAGCTGTTCCATGATGGGCGCTTCCCTGCCGCCATACTCCTTGGGCCAGGCCATAGCCAGCCAGCCTTTTTCCACTAGTTTTTCCCTCATCTGTACGTGGAAGTTCCAACCTTCATCAGAATCATAAATGGCTTCCAGTGTTTGTTTTTGATACACGAGAGGCGCGTTTTTCATCTCCTCTCTGAAGAAGTCATCATATTCTTGTCTCAGGCCTTGTTGAAGTTCGGTCAACTTATAGTCCATTCCTGTTTTTCCTCAGCTTGGGTTTGCTTAGAGGTTTGAAAAAATCACCAGGCTCTCACCCCGGGTAATCTTCGCTGGGTAGTAACGATAATACTGGGATATACAATGTTGATAAGGTATTTGGTTGCTTTACTAAACGTAAAGAACACTTACTACTGGTATTTTTTTTTGTCAAGTAAAAAAGCGTAACACCAATACTATTACCTCTCGATCTTTGCTATTAAGCCTAACATTCTTAAGTGATAGGAGATATCGAATTAAAGCATCAGGATAAACCACAGAAGGCTTTAGTATTGGCAACAGATAAACTGGGGATGCAATTAAAGGAAACTTGTTTAATTATTCAGTCAAAGCCCCTAAAGGGAGTTCGTAGAAAGGAGTCAAAAACTGATTATTCTTTCATTATTTTATATTGACATTCTATATACCCTGAGTAAAATGATTACTAAGTGTTAAAGTATAACCCGGTTATAAACAGCATAGAATGTAATAAACAGCATAGAATGTAATTATATATATTCAATATTTTACCTAATTAGAGCGGTCCGATTGTACTCAGAAAAAATATTGATATTGAAAAGCAGAATTCTGATGTGATTGTGGACCCTCAGCAAACCGGGTTCCAGGAACCATTGAAATAACTGGATCCTGACTTTCATCGGGAAGATGAAAAGGACAATTTCCCGGATTTTTTAAATTTTATCATGACAGGTTAGAAATAAATAAATAGTCCATATTTACCGTATCTTGAAGAATACAGAGAGTTAAA
>JAOZRE010000078.1 GCA_029940215.1 bacterium
GTGTGCGCCTTCATAACGACTTGCTTTGGCTTAACATGAATCTTGCTGATGTCACCATTTTTCGGTGACAATACCTCATTTTCCATTTTCATTGATTCAAGAATAATCAAGGGTTGTCCTTTTCTGACCTTATCTCCCTTTTTTACAAGGATAGACACAATCTGTCCTGGCAGGGAGGACGTAACAACGCCGCTGATTTTGCGACCGGGTGATTTGGGCTTGTATCGTGTTGATTCAATTTTTTCAATATCAACATCAAATGGCATTCCATTCAGGACGACTTGAGAAGGGAATCCATTTTGCTGTTTTATGATGGAAACCGGATAAAATTTGTTGTTTACGCTGATGGTACGAATGGTTCCATCGGTGTGTATGTCTTTTATCTGAACCTTAAAGTTTTTTTTACCAATCAGAATGTCAATATTGTTGGAGGCTGTCTTAGTTCGATTTATTTTTATCTGATGTTTTTTGCCACATCGGACAGTATATTTCATCTTTTCCTATTATGCTGAATTTTTTTTCGGAAGTTCAAGTTTTGAATATTGTTTAAATTCTGGCTGTTACAGAACAGATTTTTTCTGACCCAACCAACGAGCAGCTGTTGTCCATAGGGAATCTTCACGAGCTGCTTCCAAAATTTGTTGGTTGTTACTGTCATGATGCAGCTCTAAAGCAGCAACGATCGCTGCAATTTGCTCATCTTCCGGTGTCTTCAATTCCTGGATGATTTTATCTCTGTTTTCTTGCTTGGGAATAAAAGAGATATTGACCTTTCGGTTATTGAATATTTTTGAATTTATAATAGCCCGCATGAGGGGGATATTTGTCTTAATGCCATCAATATGAATATTGTTGAGCGCTACTTTCATACGGGCAATGGCCTCCTTTCTGGTCGCATCTCGAACGATAACCTTAGCAATCATAGGATCGTAGAATGTGGCTACGGTATCTCCACTGAAAACATTTGCCTGCACGTTTATGCCTTGGCCTGACGGATAATAGAACCGATCTACCTTACCCGGAGAGGGTGCGAAATTGTTATCAGGATCTTCAGCGCAGATAGAAACGGCAATGACATGACCGTTTTTTTTGATTCGATCAGATTTAATTCGAAGAGGTTCCCCAGCAAATATTCTAATCTGCTCCTTCAGGAGATCAACCCCTGTCAACAGGCTGGTACCGGTATAAAACGGTTGAATGTAACCATTAACCTTCAAGAAATAGGTAATGTCCTGATCTACCAGGAACTCGACAGAGGCAAATCCTATGATATCAAGCTTATTGATCAGTTTCTGTATCACCTGCTTTAGTTGCTCCCGTTTTTCCGGGGTAATAATCTTGGATGGTGTTTCAACCAGCTGTTTTTGAAATCGTCTTTGAACAGAACACCACTGCTCTGGAAAAATAGCGACATTCCCCGCTTTATCTCTCAGAACCGGGAACTCAATGTGGTGAGCATTTGGAAGGAATCTTTCCAGGAATACGTCTTTTGAATTCATGGAGAACTTATGGCACTGGGACTGAATAAATTTATAGCCCGATCGCAGCTCAGACAAGTTTTCCACGACCCTGATTCCTTTTCCGCCATAGCCATGTGTGGCCTTTATCAGTAAAGGATATCCAATTGTCGAGACCCCCTCTTTGATTTCTGAAAAGTCTGAGCAAGCACTTGAGCCGGGAAGCACGTAAAATCCGAGCTCCATTGCAAGCTTTTTAATGGCAGGCTTATCAGAAAGGCTATGAATCCCTTCCAGTGTGGGGGCAATGGTCGTAATACCGTTGTTTTGCAGTTTTCTAATGAAATCAGCGTGCTGGGATAGAAACCCGTATCCGGATAGAACTGCATCCACCTTAAGCGATTTTGCCAGTTTGACTATTTGATCAACATCCGAATAGGCTCTCGTCGCTGAAGTATTTTGAATTTCATATGCTTCATCGGCGTTTCTGACGCCGGCACTGTTCTCATCTTCTGCTTCATAGATCGCAATGGCTTTACTTCCCAATTCCTGAACAGCTCTGACACAATTAGCCAGGATCAGCCCACGATTTGCTATAAGAACCTTTGAAAACATAGTTATCACTCCGAATAAATAAATAACATTGTTACAGATATCTACAACATAATTGACCGTTCTGTTTTTGACCTGAATACCAGTGCGGTATATGCACAACCTGATTATAGAGGTATATTACCATGCTTTCTTTTTGGCACATCGATGGTCTTCCCGTTCAGTGAAAGCAGATAACGGCCAATGATGTTACGGGTTTCTCGTGGTTCAATCACATCGTCGATATACCCCTGAGAGGCTGCAACTTTTGGATCGGTAATCGTTAACATATAAATAGCTTCACACTCCTCTGTTTTAGCTTCAGGATCTTTAGCTTCGCCTATCTCCTTTTTAAAAACGATGTTAACGGCTCCCTTCGGTCCCATCACCGCAATTTCAGATCCAGGCCAGGCGACGACCATATCTGCTCCCAAGTGTTTCGAGCACATGCAGATATAAGCGCCACCATATGCTTTACGCAGAATGACGGTCATTTTAGGTACAGTCGCTTCGCTATATGCGTACAGTAGTTTTGATCCATGCCGGATAATACCAGCGTATTCCTGATCTGTCCCTGGCAGAAAACCGGGCACGTCCACCAGTGTGATTAAGGGGATGTTGAAGGCATCGCAAAAACGGACGAAGCGTGCAGCTTTATCAGATGCGTTAACATCCAGGCAACCGGCGAGCTCTTTTGGATTGTTTGCAACAATCCCCACCGACTTCCCAAATACCCTCGCAAAACCGATCAGAATATTCTTTGCAAAACCCGATTGTAGTTCAATATAGGACTGAGGATCGACAATCGCATCCACGACCTGAAATACATCATAAGGCTTGGTCGTGTTTGATGGGACCAGGTTTTCCCAGGGAATTTCAGTATCGTTTTCAACGAAACCCTGATCTGTGACGGGTGGAGTCGCCAGATTATTGGAGGGTAGATAAGAAAGAAGCTTTTTTACCCAGTCAAGGGTAGACTCGTCATCTTCACCTATATAGGTGACAACTCCGGAACGCTCCATATGGACGTCAGGGCCGCCTAGTTCATCCTTGGAGACTACTTCACCTGTAACAGATTTAATAACGTCAGGCCCAGTGATAAACATATTGGAGGTATCCTTAACCATGACTATGAAATCAGTAATCCCAGGAGAATAAACCGCACCGCCTGCACAGGGGCCCATAATGACGCTGATCTGAGGTATCACGCCGGAAGCTTTGGTGTTACGGAAAAAGATCTCCCCATAACCGGCCAGTGCACCAATACCTTCCTGGATACGGGCTCCGACGGAATCATTCAGCATAATCATTGGCGCACCGTTTTGGATGGCCAGGTCCATAATCGCCGCAATTTTTTTGCCATGCATTTCGCCAAGTGACCCACCCAGAACAGTGAAATCCTGAGCTGCCAGGTACATCAATCGTCCGTTAACTTGACCAAAACCTGTTACGACTCCATCCCCTGCGGTTTTGCTCTTCTCAAGGCCAAAGTTTTCATTGCGAAGTTCAATGAATCCGCCGACTTCCACAAAGGTACCCGGATCCAGCAAGTACTCAATCCGCTGCCAGACCGTCATTTTTCCTTTGATATTCTGGGCTTTCAAACGAGCCTCTCCCCCGCCGAGTCGCATAAAAAATTTCTCTTTCTTCAGGTTCTTTATGCGGTCTCTGTTGATTTTATCTATTGGCAAAATGGGTCTCCGGTTCTGGGTTGTTTTTCGAACAGTAGAAATTACCTAAATGTTTCTTGACAACAATAATCTATGCGGTTTCAGATTCGATAATCCTGTTTTCACGCCATTTTGTTTACTGGGGTAGGTATATATTACTCTTTATAGAAAATGGTTGAGTTTTCGTAAACGGTTTTTTTATGACACGCAGGGTATGTGATATATACAACAAGGCCTGACAAAGGTCTTTGATGGCCTTTTATTTTTTATTGTCAAGTTGTCAAGCTGTTGATATCTGGAAATTGATATTTTTCAATAACGGAAATTTGCAGAAATGCTTATTAAACGTGCACGGCGGTCTTTTTCAACTATGGGGTTACGAAGTTTGTCAGATCTTGATATAAAGGCATGAAATGCTGCATAAATACTGGATGTTGAAAAAATGAATATTTTCGGAGAAATGAAATGACAATAAAGACTTTTGGCGTTGTTGGTGCCGGACAGATGGGAAACGGAATTGCGCAGGTAGCAGCAATGTCCGGTCTTGATGTGATCATGAATGATATCAAGACAGAATTTATAGAAAAGGGAATAGCAAATATAGCGAAAAATCTATCCCGAAATGTTGAAAAAGAAAAGATGTCAGAGGAAGAGAAAGAGAGCGTGCTAAGTCGCATAACAGCAAGTGTTGAGCTAGCTGATATGAAAACTTCAGATTTTGTAGTCGAAGCTGCAACAGAGAATGAGGTATTGAAACTCAAAATATTCCAGAACCTGGATGAAATTTGTCCAGCCCATGTGATCCTGGCGACCAATACCTCATCCATTCCCATCGGACGCATTGCGGGCGCGACCAAACGTCCAGAAATGATTATCGGTATGCATTTCATGAATCCGGTTCCTGTCATGAAACTGGTTGAGGTTATCAAAGGACTGGCAACCTCAGAAGATACCTTCAATACCACCTGGGAGCTCTCAACCAAATTCGGGAAGACACCGGCAGTAGCAAACGATTTCCCTGGATTCATTGCCAACCGGATCCTGATGCCCATGATCAATGAGGCCATATTTTGTCTGTATCAAAGTGTTGGGACCTGTGAGGATATTGATACTGTGATGAAACTTGGCATGAACCATCCAATGGGTCCGCTGGCGCTGGCTGACCTCATTGGGCTTGATACCTGCCTGTCCATCATGGAAACCCTTTACGATGGGTTTAAGGATTCCAAATATCGTCCCTGTCCGCTTTTAAGGAAGTATGTTGAAACTGGATGGCTGGGGAGGAAGACCGGTCGTGGATTTTATCAGTATGATTGATAGGGTCATATAACCTTGAACCCTTTACACGAGAGAAGGTTGCTACAGCCGGTCAACAAAGAAAACAATAGTGTAGACTCCCCAATTCTACGCCAGATACATTTTGATTTTCTGTCGCCCTATCCTGTTGCCGGGATGGGGGAACCATGGATAACTAAGATGTCCGCAACCCATGCCCTGTTAAAGGCATGCGGCATAGGAGCCATCCTGACTTTGACAGAAGATAATTTGTATGGGAGCCATCATCTGGAGGCAGGATTCGTCCTTCGTCATGAACCGGTCGATGATGGGGAGCCCCCCACAGCACAGGCCCTGGAAAGATCTGTTGTATTTATTGAGGGATCGTTGATGGCAGGTAGGGGAGTTGCCGTCCACTGCCTTGAAGGACGCGGCAGAACCGGGACCATCCTCTGCGCTTGGCTGGCATTCAGAGAGCATCTCACCGCTGACGGCGCAATCAGCCGTGTGCGACATTTACGGCCTTATACTGCACTTTCAGTGAGTCAAAAGGAATTTCTGAAAAATTATCTGAATTGATAGATGGGTAACGATGATGGATAGAAAGGACCAGCCCCCTCTAATTGACATCGATTTTCTCGAATCAAGAAAGGAAATTACTGATTCATTCCTCAATGATATCATAGAGTTGTTCAATGAGGAAATGCCAAAGGTGATAGATAATATCAAGGCCCAATATAAAGCAAACAAAGAAGAAGAAGTAAAAACGCTAGGGCACAAACTGAAGGGGATGAGTCTGAATCTCGGGGCAATATTTCTCAGCCAGCAGGGAAAGATAATTGAAACAAATGATTTTGAATCCATTGCCCCATGTATCGACAACTTGGACGATATTTACGAAAAAACCCGCCAGGCTTTAGCCGAACAAATACCAGAGTAGCGTTTACATTGCGATTCTGCGGAAATGGATCGCTATTTGTTCTCAAATCGAGGCTGTCCTGTAGATTCCAATACATTCATCCATAAGCGCGAGTTGGGGTGCAGTTTCTTCTTTTCGGAAATTGCCAGTTCGATGGGGAGTTGACAATAAACCCCATGCCATATTGAGACAACCAGACCAGTTTTACCAGCCATTGCGGCATGTACTGCATTCTGCCCGAGAGTCGCACTAAACAGCCCATCGTTCGTGTTTGCCGGCACTGACCGGATGATGTAACTGGGATCAATATATTTCAGATTGATCTCTATTCCCTTCTTTGAAAAATATTCTTTTATGCGGTGCTGCAAATATACACCAATATCCTTGAGCCTGACGTTTCCAGATTCATCAGTTTCAACCGTATCAGAATTAAAGTACTTCTGACCTGCACCTTCAGCCACTACAATTACCGCATGCGAACGTCTTTCGAGCCTTGCACGCAGTACCTCTAAAAAACCGTTTGGACCATCCATGTCAAAATCTACTTCAGGAATAAGCACAAAATTCACATCTCGCTGGGCTGCAGCTGCTGTTGCTGCGATAAAACCTGAATATCGACCCATCAATTTCACAAGTCCGATCCCTTTAGGATAGGATTGGGCCTCGGTGTGGGCACATTGAATCGCCTGTGTAGAAGTATCCACAGCGGTTTCAAAACCAAATGAGCGGGAAACACATGAAATATCGTTATCGATGGTTTTTGGAACAGCAACGACCGAAATTTTTAGGTCCCGTTTCAGGACCTCATTCGCAATCTTGGCTGCAGCATTCAGTGTTCCATCCCCACCAATGATAAAAAGAATACGCATGTTCTGTCTTTCCAACGCATCAACAATGGCTTCAATGGATTGGGATCCTCTGGAAGACCCGAGCATGGTTCCGCCCTGTTCATGAATATCTGCTACAACCTCAGGTGTCAGCTCGATCAGGGGATGGCCGTATTCTGGGATAAAACCCTGAAGCCCATACTTAATACCAAAAATACTGCGAACCTTGTATCCATGATAAAGTCCCAGTACAATCGCCCGGATCACATTATTCAAACCGGGACATAACCCCCCGCAGGTGACAATCCCTGCTGTGACCTTTGTCGGATCAAAATAGATATATTCTTCCGGCTGTGAGAGTTCAAAAGAAACAGGGGGAATGTCGTCACTCATTCCAGGGTATGGATGAAACAGTATTTGTTCGTTTAATGATATACCGTATGATATATCCAGCGGGGACTTAATGGTTGTGTTACCCAACCGTTTTACCTTTGTATCGTCCGCTGTGAAATTTGCTTTCATAGTGAATTCTGCTTTTACTCAGCCGTTTAATTGTTATTTTTCATGTAGATCCGGCGGATCCCGCTGAAGGCGTAGATTTATAATATGTCAAAAGATGAACAGAAGTAAAGAGTTACCTCTTTTTACTTGTGGCTTTTGCCTTCTATCAGTAGGCTGTTGGAAGGCTCAAGGAACGATGCTGCCAAAGTGGACAGGATTTTAAGAACAGGTTTATTGCGTTTTATGAAAAGTTTATTTGGACATGATAG
The DNA here is from genome assembly GCA_029940215.1 of bacterium. Lineage (GTDB taxonomy): Bacteria > SAR324 > SAR324 > XYD2-FULL-50-16 > XYD2-FULL-50-16 > JAHJRI01. Next base: position 7,510 of record JAOZRE010000078.1, read on the forward strand.
CCTAAAGAAGGCATTAAAATCGGAATACGAAATTATTGCTATCTGGGGCGCCTATCATATTCTGCGAATGGACAACGAGCAGATTAAGCCCTATCTGTTTGATTTTCTAAGGTCTCCGTTTATCGATATTCAAGACGCCGGAATTTCAAAGATCTCTGAGATAGATGCTGTAGAATACCTTCCTGAAATATTAAAAATCTTTCGAGAATCAGAAGGACAGCTCAGATATTCGTCAGCCTTGGTTCTATCCAAATTTCCAAACGATTTTTCGAGGTCCCTGATTCAAAAGTGGTTTGAGCAATTGATCACCAATGATCAATCGACCCGCGTGGAATTCGATGTGGCTGCTTGCGCATATATTGAAATTGATAGGGCGCACAATTTTCAGAATGTGATTAAAACCCTTCGGCAGTCTCAACATGATGCTATAAAGAGCGCTGTTTTATTCCTCAATCTACTATCCTTTTGTGAATGTGAATCCGATTTTCTGTCTATTTTAGACCAGTATTTTGTGCTGAGAGATTTGAACTCCGATGCGGAGTTGACCCTGAGGCTGGTGGATCACTTTGGTCAGATGGAACTCAAGAACTGGTGGTTGAAGAATCTTTCCCGCGGATATTCAATCAGTTCGATCTATGAGCAATGTTATATTCTACTGGGTTTAAGTGAGAATCTGGCAGATCGGCGATATTGGATGGAGCTTGAAACGGCCTTTGGTGATTTTGATCGAGTACGTCCAGGTGCACCTGCAGATCACGAACAATTTCTGGCTGTATTAGAACAATGGGTAGGGTACCTTTTACAGGACTCTGATCAGCCGTCAAAACTCCGTTGGATTGTCCAAAGTTTCAGCCGGAATCATGATTTTTTCCCAAAGACCATCCCCAAGATCCTTGAACTGGAAACATTGTTTCTTCTGACCATACCGCTGCTGATTACGCTTGAGAAGGCAGTGTCAACATGGTTACAACAGCCGACTGAGTACGTAGAAAATATTGCCAATTATTATCATTCAACCTTACTGATCAAGGAGTACAGAGAAGAGATTTTGAGCATGTTTTTTCCCGATCCCCCCGGTTGGCGTTCAGATCAGTTACGGATTGTTCACGATTATTCGCCTCTCAGTAATGAAGATTCGCGAAACGAGATTCTCTGGTCTTTTTTGAGAGGAGAGTTGTTGGGGTACGATATTGCCTGGCCATCCATTTTTCCAAATCCCAGTTATTCAGAGCATTTGGCGGAGGGGTTGGCTCAAATTTACAACACAAATTTCAACTATTACATCAGTAAGGAAGATCGAGTTGCAATAGACTATGCCCTTCAATTGTTTCAGCTACATCCCGACGAGAATATCAGTGCGCTCCTTAAGGAGAACTTCGGATATCTGGTTCAACATCATACTGAGACCTTGTATCAGACGATAGAGTACCTGCCGGACCCTACCTTCATAGACTCTCTTTTGAAAATGTACCAACCCGGGGAATTTGAAATTGCCCGATTGATATTTATTATCAGCGAAATTTTCCAACTGGAAGCGCCGGAGAATATTCTGGAAGACCTTAAAAACCTGGACGTCACTGAACTCCAAAAATCCGGGATGAAGAAATCGGTCAGGCTGAACTGCAAGAGTTGTAACAATACCTTTCAATACCCGGTGGATGTCATTTATGTGGATGAAGGATCCATTCTGAGAATGAATCGCCTGTCCGCAGATTCGGTCTGGGTTCCGCAATCATTCACCTGTAAAAAATGCGCCTCTGAAGTTCCCTTTATTTTGGACGATTCACAGCTGAACGAGTTTTCTCTGCAATCAAGGGTTGATCGAATATTGAAGATTTCTCCTCAATCAAGCAGAAACCAGTTTGGCTTGAAGATCGTACTTGTCGATTTTCCGCGATATGAAGGCATTACTTATTCCCCTGATGCCTTTGATCGGTTGATCGCAAATTTTGAGCAGGAAGAAGTAAAAAACCATGATATTTTGCAGGTATTATGGATGAAGCAGTCGAAATTATATAAAGCCATGCATAAATGGGAAGAGTGCCTGGCCATTTTATATAAAATAGACATCTCAGAGCAGAATGAAGATGAGCTTAATTTTTTAAGAGGGTTGGCCAGTTATAAATCAGCAAATTTTGTTGAAGCGAGAGTATATTTTGACTGGTTCCTTAAAAAGTACGGGGATCAGGACGATTCGACCAATCCAAATCACTATTTGGAACAGGCCAGATACTTTATCAAGGTTATGGATTCCAACAGCTCCAGACGGTCCCGTCTAAAGGTCATAACAGGTAAAAAATGAGTCAACTCACGGCGATACTACCTGAAACTCCTTTATCCGACTGGTATGATGTTGAAAGCACGAGCAGTACTGAAGAAGATATAATAAAACTGATCGTAGATAAACTGGCTCCAGGAGAGCAGCAGTTCTTTATGCAAGGGTCCCTTCAGGATATTCCGAACCCGGAGACAATGAAAGGGGTGCCGGAAGCTGTTGAACTGCTTCTGACAACCATTAAAAAGGGCAACAAAATTTTGATTGTGGGAGACTATGACGTAGATGGAATTACCTCTACGGTCCTGCTGAACCGCTTTTTCATTAATATCGGGTTTCAAAATTTTGAGAGTTTCATTCCCAATCGGTTCCTTCATGGCTACGGCCTGACCACAAGATCTGTTGATGAAATTCTTCTGAAAAATCCGGATACCATTATTACCGTTGATAATGGTATCACGGCAAAGGATGAAATCGACCGGCTTCAATCAGAGGGGATCCAGGTTGTTGTGACTGATCACCACCTGCCCCAGAATCAAACGCTGCCGCAATGCATCATTGTAAACCCCAAACAAGAAGATTGCCAGTTTCCATATAAAGACCTGTCGGGTGTAGGCGTCGCGTTTATGCTGATCATTGCCTTGCGAGCTGAATTAAGACGACAGCACTTCTGGGTCAATGGAAAAGAGCCTAACCTTCTCAAACATCTAGACCTGGTGGCAATTGGCACCATTGCTGACCAGGTTCCACTTATAGGACTGAATCGAATTTTTGCCAAGTTCGGTCTGGAACAGATGACGAGAAGGGTTCAACAGAACAACGCTGAGGAATTTTACCATTACCTGAAAGTATTTGCTGAGAAATCCAATGTTCGCTTTTTTGACAGCAATAGCATTGCATTTCGGCTAGCCCCTATGCTGAATGCTACCGGTCGAATGAAAGATGCCATGGCCGGTGTCTGTTTCCTGCTGTCAGAAAATGAGCAGATCGCTGTCAGCCGCTATAACTACATAGAAAGACTGAATTTAAAGCGCCGGAAAAAACAGAAGATCATGGTGAAAAAGGCCATGGAGCAGGCAAAATCACTGATCCAGAACGATCAGGGCCTTTTTGTCTATGATGACTCGTTTCATGAAGGATTAATCGGTGTGATAGCCAGTCGGCTAAGTGAACACTTCAATCAACCCTGTATCGTTGCGACTGAATCGGAACCTGGGGTGCTAAAGGCATCATGTCGTGCAAAAAACGCTGATATGATGGGTATTCTGCAAAGCTGTGACACCTATTTGGAGCGGTTCGGTGGTCATGTGAATGCTGCAGGCTTTACCATTAAAAAAGAGAATCTTGCGGACTTTCACAGCACTTATACGGACGCCTGTTCAAAGATAATGTCCCAGGGACAAACGGATATATTCAAGGCTGATATTGAAGTGACACTGAACATGATGACTCGCAGTCTGATTGATCGATTGAAAATTTTTGAGCCATTTGGACAAAACAACAGCAAACCGATTTTCATGTTGCACAATCAGACGCTTCCGATACCGATGATTATGACGGGAAAACACCTAAAATGGTCTCTGGAGCCGGATCTCGAGATGATCCATTGGAATGGGTCCCTTACAAACGACTATTCCTCCCAATTTGATATTGCTTTTACGCTATCGGAAAACTACTACCGAGGGGAAAAAAAGCGGCAGCTGATTGTGCAGGCTATTGTACCTTCCTGATATGCATTTCAGTTTTCCAGATATACTTTCTGGTTGTGCCGACAGATGGGGCACACATCTTCAAGCATCTCAATGGATGCACCACAATGGTGACAACGCTTAAAATCCCACCCTTCATGTTCGCCTTTGACAGGATGTAAGCTGCCCGATGAACGTGGCCTGACCTTGTGGACCCTTTGCTGCGAACCTTTTAAAAATGAATGCTCAATCTGGATTTTTTCCAGCTTCTCCAGATCTTTTTTCAGGTAGGAGAATATCTGTTCTGTGATCATCGCACTTTTGCTGCGGTATCGATGAAGCTCTTTAAATGCCTTGTAGACTCCGAAGATAAGGAAAAAGTCGGTTACAGCCAGTAACATTGCCCCCCAGAGCGGTATCAGATTGTTATGCAGTACATTATAAATCAGAAAACTCAGCAGCAGCACAAATCCGGAAAAAGCAGTTATCAGCCCTTTGTAAAGAATTGTGATCACCTTATGTTGATTCTGAAACAGTTTCAGATAGGTAACAAGTGGATTGTTCCTGACGTCCGTTGGAATTTTCAACTCTTCTGACTGTCCAGATAAGATGTGTCGAACCTTGCGGTCAATTTTCGATAACATACATCCTCTATTTCTTTGCCAAAAGCCCTAGGTTATGAAACCTCACTTTATGCCATTTACGCTTGAAACGGGTGTAAAATCTGTCTATCAGCTCTTCCGAAATCGTAAATAGTTGTTCATAGGATGCATCAGCTGCCTTCTCAACATTGACTTCATTTATGCCATTCCAGATAATCAACCCGGAGGCCACATCGACCACTCTGACCTTGATTCTGATGCGTAGTGGTTTTTTACAATCAGCGCACGGCCAACGATCAACTTGAAATACAATAAAATTTTGAACACCAAGCTTATCGCCAATTCGATTTGTAATATCCTTGTTGGAAACTGAAACCCGGGTGAGGGTATCAAGGTAGATATCATTTGCCTGTTTCAGAGCATTATCCTTTCCGAATATCGGGGCTATTTCATCAGTTTTTTTGATTGAGCGATAAAAAGGCATCCCTTCAATGCGTTTGTTCAGGTGATTGGACAGGTTCCGGGCCATTTCATCCGGTAATCCATCCACCATGGTAAGAAAGAAAACAGCAACGGAATTGCCCAGCAAGAACGCATCTTCGTCAGGTCCAGCTTTTCCGACAGATTTTGTTGAGTCTCTCAGTTTTCTAGCAGACTGACTGACGACAGTTTCCGAGATATGACTAACGTTTATCTGACAAGAGCCTAGAAGGCTGAGAATCAATAAAATACTCAGCAAATGGAGTAGTTTGCCAATGATGGTTCCCCTGTTTGAGGAGAAGTGTTCTGAATGTAGCATAGTTATCCGGGAGGTCAGAAGGAGGACGATCAACTCAATGTACCTGATTTATTTTTCAATTTTCTTATTAAAATTTATCAGTCTTCATAAGCCTGCGTCTAGCAAAAAGATAACAGATTCCATGATAACAGCAGTTTTAGTTGGATTTATTTTAACAGTTTTTCTAATATATAACCGGACCTGATGTGACAACAGGTCGTTATTTTACATGACTGTCACTGTAATATTAAACAAAATGGGAGACAGGGTGCGCCAGCTGAAACAAGCAATCATCGAAAGAATCAATGACAAGCAAGTAAGGATTCAATGGGATAAACTCAGTGATGGGGGTCAAGTTACCATCTTCCGGTCCCTTGATCCAAAAAAGCGGGCAACAGCCGAGTTAATCGGATCGTCAGATCAGGGTCAGATTCTGCTGGAAGATCAGAAAGGGGTGAACCGGTACTACTATTTACTGGATGCAGGCGATGCTCCTGGCAACTGGATAGCTGAGAGGCTGGTTATTATGGAGGGGACTGTTAATTTTCGGGATATGGGAGGTTATCAAACAATCGATGAGAGACAGACCAGATGGGGAATACTTTTTCGTGGGGACAGCCTGCAAAGGGCAACGGAAAATGACCAGGAGCTGGTAAAAAAGATGAATATCGGCCAGATTTTTGACTTCAGACGCCCTGAAGAGGTCAAAAAAGGGCCTAATCTCATGAAACAGGACCATATCGCCGAATATCATCATCTGCCAGTGGTTCATGGAGAGTTCAACTTCATGGCGGCACTGGAAAAGCTCAAAGCGAATGAAGCCGACTGGATCAAGGAAGAGACTATCATTAAAGGCTACATTGATAATACCGTTAATTTTGCGGAAATCTGGGGAAAGGTCATCCAGCAGCTGGCACAAGATGACTGCCCGCCTCTTTTTTTCCACTGTACAGCCGGCAAGGATCGGACAGGGATTTGTGCGGCTTTGATCCTTTCTGCGCTGAATATTCCAAGAGCAACCATTCTGGCTGACTATCTTCTGTCAAATCCGTGTATTAGAGGGGTCTGGCAGAGGGTTCAAAAAATGATTGCGGATCAGGGGGTTAATCCCAAAAAGCTGGAACCCTTTTTTACAGCACCTGAATATGCTATGAATGCTTTGTTGGATCACCTGGAACAGAACTATAACTCGCCACTTAATTTCCTTAAAACTCAGGCTGGTATTGAACAGGAAACTATCGATGCACTAAAGGTGCGATTGTTGGAATCATGAGTTCCTGACACAGGGACTGTTTTTTCCGCAATTCTTGGTTCTATACCCTTTCCACCGGACAAAATGGTTTGACGAAGGCAGCTTGAAAAGGTCAATCTATAGTCTTCCACTACTATTCAGGTTTGGGATTTACAGGCAGGGATAAAGTGTTATACGCAGTTTACTGCATTGAAAATGCAGGATAATTTCCATTTTACTTTGGGGTGTGATAGATGAGCGAACTCAGTAATCAATTACAGGCACGTAAGGAGAAGTTGGATAGATTAAGAGCACTGGGTGTCAATCCCTATCCCTACCGTTTTAATAGAAAAAATCACATAAACGAACTCATTACCGATCAGGATAATCTCATTGAAAGTGAAACTGCCATTAGCATTTCCGGGAGATTGGTCGCATTCAGGCGCCAGGGAAAGACAGCCTTTTGCAATTTAAAGGAGGGTAAACATCGTATTCAACTCTATGTCTCACAGAAGACCCTCGGTGTAGAACCCTATGAAATATTTAAATGTCTGGATCTGGGAGATTTTGTAGGCGTGGAAGGCACCCTGTTTAAAACACGGGTGGGTGAGTTGTCTGTCAATGTCACTAACTTTGACGTATTGTGCAAATCCATGAGGCCGCTTCCCGTTCCCAAAGAAAAAATCGTTGACGGTGAAAAGCAAATTTTTGATCAATTTAAGAATACGGAACTTCGCTATCGACAGCGATATGTGGATCTGGTGTTGAATGACATCGTTGTGGATATTTTTAAAAAGCGCTCTCAAATTATCAAGTCTGTGCGGGGATATCTGGAAAACCTGGAGTTTATGGAAGTCGAAACACCAACGCTTCAAAGCATATATGGCGGTGCCAGCGCAAGACCTTTTGAAACGCACCACAACACCCTTGATATGAAACTCTATCTGCGGATTTCCAAC
>JAOZRE010000411.1 GCA_029940215.1 bacterium
GCCGAATGTCTCTGACCCCGCCCAAAGGACGGGGTTTTAAAACAGAAATAAATTTCACATAGCCTATTTTTTAGCCGACCCTATACCAGTCTATATCTATCACCGTCCAATCCAACGATATTTTTCCGGATCAGGCGGTCCAGATGTTTCTGCATACTGATCTCTTCCATCAGCGCAAACATCTCCAGCGGTTGTTTGGGTTTCCCATAAACAATCCAATGCCCGGCAATTTCTGCTATGGTCCGCGGTTCTTTCAGAAACGCCAGGAGCTTCTCCTCCCGGACATCAATCACCCGCAGGAAGTCATCCCACATCGAACCCGGGTCCGACTCAAACACCCCCTGTTCATGACTGGTCAACCAGACCTTTGCCGGAATTTTCCTCAACCGTTCCACCGTCTGACATATCTCATCAATATCGGAATACAGATCCCCATACCAGGGACCAAACGGCGTCAAATCAGTATCTCCTAGAAAGAGGACCTGGGGCTCGCGGAAATAAAAAGAAAGACTGCCGGGGCTGTGCCCCGGACAGTGAATCACCTCCACCGTAACACTGCCAAGGTCGATCACTTCACCGTCACTCAGATACCGACTGATCTTGCGGGGCTTGTAGTTGAACATCTCAACCATCATCTGACCCCATTCTTCCCGCATTTTTTCATACGCCGGATCCGGATAGATATACCAGTCAATGAAGGTGTTCAAATCAGCCATTGGTGGTGCGTCAGCCTCGTGCATCCAGATGGGAAGTTCCTCAAAAAGATTGAGGTACATAATATGATCTTCATGCCAGTGGGACAACCAGATGGTCTCGGCCTTCTTTGATTGACTGATCAATTGCAACTCTTCAAGGTTTGACGCCGGATCAATGAGCACGCCTGCCTCTTCAATATACAGAGAATGGCAATAGGGGTATCTCCCCCCTTTCGTTCCGGTGATAAAGGTTACAGGACCAAATGGTATCAATGAATCACTCATGACAGAACTCCCTGTTCAAACGGTTTACTCTGATTCATCTTCGTGATTGAAGATATAGCCAACTGAGCGCAGGCTTTTGAAAAATTTCGGTTTTTTCGGGTTTTCTTCAAAATACTTTCTGAAACGAACGATAAAATTATCAACAGTTCTCGTTTCCGTTTTTCCGGTATATCCCCACCCGATTTCCAGAAGTTTTTTCCTCGACAGGGGCTTGCCCCGGTTAGCGATGAAAAGTTTGATCAACTTGATCTCCTGCTCGGTCAGGTTGATTTTTTCATCATTACAGTAAGCGACGGAAAGGGTGAAATCAATCCGGTTTTTCCCGAAATCATAAAATCCACCAAAAGCAGGCTCTCCCTCTTCAACCCCATCCGAGGAACGGTTCCAGGAGACCCGTTTCAGGAGTCGCTCAATTCGCAACAGAAATTCATCCAGATTAAAGGGTTTCTGCAAATAGTCATCAACACCAAAACTGAAACACTGGACTTTATCGTCTGGAGCTGTCTTCGCGGAAAGCACCAGAATCGGTATTCGTTCATCTTCCAGGCGAATATTACGCAGGACAGATACCCCATCGATTCCAGGCAGCATCAGATCGAGTACAATCAGGTCGGGCTGCCATGATTTCCACTCCTGCAGCCCGGCAATTCCATCAAGCGCAATTCGGACGACATAGCCTTGAAACCCGAGGTTGAGTTTCAGCCCTTCAGCGATATGGCGCTCATCTTCGATAATCAGGATTCGTGTATCTTCATTCTTTTTCATGGGATTCCATCAGTTAGGCCCTGAAACCCGAAGGGAGTCAAGACCGGACAAAAATATCAAATATGCCATCAGTCCGCAGATAAATAGGGCAGACGAAGGGTAAAGGTTGCTCCCATTCCTTCACCATTGCTTTCGGCAATGATTTTCCCCTTGTGCAATCGGGCAATATTTTCAGCCATATACAGTCCAATACCGGTTCCTTTCGCGGACATATTCTCAGATCGACCGATCTGGTAGAACTTCTTGAAGATTTTTTTCAAATTCGCTTTATCAATGCCAATGCCGTTGTCTGTAAAACAGATCAGCAGCGTACGGCCCTCGCGGACAAATGTAATATTCACTTTCGGTCGATCTGACCGGTTATACTTGATAGCATTCGTCAGCAGGTTCATCAGCAAAATTTCGTAAAGCGACAGTTTAACCCCATATATCACCTTTTGACCCGAGAGATTGTGAACCTGAATATCGCTTTCCTGGAACAGGTGCCGGTTATTCTTTAAAAAAAGCTTCGTGGCTTCCACCAAGTCAATAATAGCCAGCTCCTCCTGAAAGCTTTTTCCTTCTATCTGGGCAAGATTCAGGATCCGGCTGATATTGTCAGAGAGTCGTGCCGCATCCAGCAACATATAGCCGATGTATTTCTCCTGTTCCTCACGGGATAACTGATGTTTTAAGAAGGTCTCCAGGTACAGCTTCAAAGAGGTAACCGGTGTTTTCAATTCGTGTGTGAAGTTGTTGATGAAGTTGTGCTGCATTCGGTACAGCTGCAGGTTTTTTTGGTAATAGGTGAAGATGATAATGATACAGATGATGATAAACCCGACAAGAATGGACAGCACCAGAATTACAACCCAGGTTTGAGCGTCAAGGACCTGCTGCTTGTTCAGATTGAATCGTTTCACCACGTTATCAAGCCCGGCACTGACTTCGAGATACCAGTAAATATATAAAAAAAGCGAGGTTCCCAGCGCCACCACTGAGAAGACCAACACCACAATCGGATAGAAAATTTTAGATTGATTCATGTCCCGATCTTTATATGATGGGTTTATCGATGACAGCAAGCCCGGGTGGGTGCCAGCTCGGGATTCGTCGACTAGAAACGGTTTCGGTCCGAGTATACGGAAAAAAAAAGAGTCTGTCGAAACGGTCGGCTTCAGAAAGGTGACTGTCTATAAGATAATTGACAACCCAAACAACGTCGCTGAAAATAAGAGAAACATGGTTGCTTCGAGTGAAATGCCTTCCTTTTCAACATCCACTCGGAAAAGCTTAAACAGAAAACAGGTCCCAATATGAGTGAAAGAAAGGCAATCATCTGTCCCGGCTGCAATAAATTGATCAGCAACTACCTTGATACCTGCCCGCACTGTGGCATGAAACAGCCGGGCCGAAAGCAGCGCGTATTATCCATCTTCAAATTCAACACCCGCAGTTTTGTCAAACCGATTATTACCGTCAATGTCATCCTGTTCGTACTCTCCTACGCGCTTCCTCTTTTTATTCGAACCCCGTTGCCAGCCGGCAGAGATCTGTTTGGCCTTCTGCCCTCTCCCAGCTATGTCTCTCTGAACCTATTGGGTTGGGCCGATATTCGGTTGATTCTGACCGGAAACTGGTGGGTTTTGGTAACAGCCATGTTCCTTCACGGGGGTGTTCTCCACATCCTGTTCAACATGATGTGGGTCAGAGACCTGGGGCCCCAGACGGAATATTTATTCGGACCGCATAAGATGCTTATTATCTTTGTACTCTCTGGTATCGCCGGTAACATGGTTGCCATATTCACCCCGCTGGTCGCTAACACCTTTTTGGGAACCCGACTACCAATGATACCGGTTATCGGTGCTTCCGGTGCTGTTTTCGGTTTGATGGGAGCCATCATCGCTTTCGGCAGAAGGAGAGGCGGGATATTCGGGCGACAACTGGTGCGGCAGATGGGCATGTGGGCCGCTATTCTGATTGTAATGGGTTTTTTAATGTCAGGCGTCAGCAATGCAGCCCATATCGGCGGATTCATCGGCGGATTCATCATTGGCCAGATACTGAGCCTGGGAAAACCGAACCCTAATCGATCAGCCGCCATCTGGGGTGCCCTGTTTACAGCTGGTATTTGTGTGATCTCCTTTCTGATGATGGCCATCCGGTTGGTTGACCTTATTGGCAGGCTATGAAAAAAAAACGGCAAAAGGGGAGATCCCGCCTCCCGCGCACATCAGAAAAAAATCGTCCCTGCCCGGACCGGCAAAAAAATCTCTATTTTTGCCAAAGGTGTTGAGAATGAGGCTCTTGACCAGTTCTATTCAGCGATGGGTACTGA
>JAOZRE010000412.1 GCA_029940215.1 bacterium
ATGCTGATCAGCATGTTGTCCCACTTTTTTCTCTGGCACCTGAAGATCAAATTGGGGAAAAAAGCACCAGCTGCTACTATTGTCCAGCTTAGAGTCCTATTTCAGGTGATTTTGCCTCTGAGAGAGTACGACATCAATTTAGCTTTATACACAATCAGGTGGGTTCAGCAAAGAAACCACATGGCATACTTGTCTCATCGAAAGAAGAGGGCAGGGGGAGATTCGCCGTCCGATCCAACCTAACTATCGTTGTAGGGTTAATGAATAATTCAGGAGAGATTTATGTTTATCCAACAAATGAAACTTCCACTATCGATCCAGTTTCTCCACATTATACTGGCAGCTCTTTAGAACATCTATGGTGTTTCCCTTGATTTCAAACGATCAGCCATCGCAGGGACCAACCGCCTCGTTAGTCATTGTTGGCGTATTGGCGGTGAACGTTGTTTTGTTTTACGTCGGCGCTAAATATTCAAAGGTGTTGAACATTATTGTTGCGGTTGTAGCTATTGTATCCTGCCGACTGCGATCATTGGTGCCTTCTATAAAGACCCAACCTTGTGGGCTTCTCTTGCGTGGCGCTGGGGTGGCGTTGTGCTCAACTCCGTGGGAGTATTGGGAGCAGTTATTGGAATTCGTAGAATTTGGTCTCTCTGCCAAATAAATGGTGCAGCTTCGCGGCCATCAAATAATTTTTTAACCGCTTCCTGAGCAGATTTTGAGGAAGCATTTGGGCAGTGAAAATACACCTTTAAAAAACCTGATTTTTGTCTAGACAATGGGGTCCACTTTAGATACTTCCGGACCCGTTATTATAATTTTATCGGGCCACCCTCCTCTTTCAACATCTCCTCAAGATTCTTCGCGAAATCCGACCAGTCAAAAGGGCTGTCCCATTCATAATTCAGGTCTTCTACTTCTCCCGGGATTGACGCATGAACGAGAATATCCAGTGTGTCTTTCAGGATATTTTTCTGCAATCCAACATCACCCGGCTTGCCGCATTGATGTCCCAGCGGGAAATTGACGAACGCTGCCCGGGGCGGCTTCAATCTCTTCATCATATCTCTGCAGGAACCCAGATAGACAGTTGGGATTCCAGCTTCTTCAATAGTGCGGGCTATCAGTCCGACCGACTGATGATCAAGGGGTCAGGCCGCCACCAGAAACACCGCGTCAGCCTCCTGGCTTCGAAGAATATCAATAATTTTAGGGACGGTTTCATTCTGTAGAGCGGTTCGCTTGTAAAGCCTTCCCATTCCCAATGAAATTACAGTCGGCGCCAACGATCCGATGACCCCTGCCTTGACCAGCTCCTGAAACCGCTGGATGGGGTAAACGCAGTTTAAGTCTTTGTTGGCAGCGTCACGATGATCGAAATAGTTGTGGTGAAGCTTGAGGTCCGTATAAGGGGTATCTGTAGAAATCTGCCTGAAACTCAAGTCGTTCACCGCCCAGGGATCGAAGGGGTCCTGATCCTGTTTGAAAATGCCAGCTGAGCTGAGCAAAGCGATGCGGGACTTTTCCAGGGGTTTATCAAAAGGTGTCCAGGGGCTGAAATCAAACTCCGACCATTTATAGGGAGGGAACCCCTGACTTTGATAATACTGATTCAAGCTGGTAACATATTCTATTGGTTTCATTACTAACTCCTCATATTTTTGGGTTGAAAACTGAATCTTAGAGAGCCCCAATGGATTCGGCTTTCAACTCGTTTTTGATGGTGCGGCCATCCACTTGTAAAACACTGTCAAGAAACGCAGTTATTTATATCGATGGCGATTTTTCATATGGGCTCGGGGAGTAAGGATTGTTTTTGTTTAAACGAGACTTATATTAGGTTATATCAGACATATAAACATATTAATATGGGTGATTTAGAACCTAAAAATGTGATTTATTATACATTAAAAAACTCTGTTTCACGATTGAAAAAAATTGTGGTAACCCTTCTCCTCTTACTTTCCGAACTTCGGCGGGCGTTTTTCCAGAAATGACATCATCCCTTCCTGTATTTCACCGGAATAAACGAGGTTTGGAATTAGTTCAGGCTCGGAGATAAAGGTATTGCCAAATCCCTCCATCGAAGCTCCCAAGGCTATCTTCTTGGTTATCCTGATACATGTCGGGCTTTTGGACGCTATCTTGGACACAAACTCATGAGTGGCTTCCATCAGCGAGTCGTCAGGAACCACCTTGTTGGCCAGGTTCAGCCTGTAAGCTTCTTGAGCGGGAATCGGTTCGCAAGTCATCACGATCTCCATCGCCTTGGAGGCCCCGACCATTCGTACGAGCCGCGGAGTGCAACCCCAGGTGTAGTAAGTCCCGACGTTGGTCTCAGGCACGATATAGTAGCTGTCCTCTGTCATAATACGAAAATCGCAAGCCTGGGCCACAGCCATACCCGCTCCGCAGACCACGCCTTTCGTAGCGCAGACCGTTATCTGTTCCAGGTTTTCCAGGCTGCGCATCAACTCGTGTCCGTTCAGCTGCTGCTGGCGAGCAGACTGGGGTGTTATCTCCCCTTTCCCCAGCTCATTAATGTCGGCACCTGCCGAAAAGTGATCTCCCTCCGCCGTAAGAATGAGAAAGCGGGCAGAAAGATTGTTGCGCAGGGAATGCCAGCAGTCGATCATCTCTTCCATCATTTTACTACCGAACAGGTTGAGTGGGGGTGAATTCAAAGAAACGGTGACGATCTCTCCGGACTGTTCATACTTTAGTGTTTCATAGTTGTTCATTTTTTCCTCTCCATAAATATAAAATGAATACCTGATTGTGAAAACAATGGACCATTGCAGTCTTTTTTTGGAGATACGATTTTTCCTTGAGAAAAGGAAAAAGGGGGAGGCACGCCGATGACTAAAGGCCCAGATAGGTCTTTCGGATGAGTTCGTCATCGAGTAGTTCGGATGATGTCCCTTCGGCAATAATCTTCCCGCGGGACATGACATAATTCCTGGAGGCCAGGTCAAAAGCAAAACTGACATCTTGTTCGACGAGAAGAATGGTAATTCCCAGCCCATGAACTTCATTTATCCGCTGGAACAGATCCTCTTTTATCTTCGGAGCAAGGCCGGTTGACGGTTGGTCGATCAGTAGAAATTTGGCCTGGGACATCAGAGACCGACCGATAGAGAGCATTGTCCTCTCGCCTCCAGACAGTGATCCCGATAACTGGTTGGTTCTGTCTTTTAAAATGGGGAACAGAGAATAGACCATCTCAATGGTATCTGCGGCCACTCCTTTATCCTTACATAGAAGAGCCCCGGCCTGCAGATTTTCCATAACTGTCATTTCCCGAAAGGGTCTTCCTCTTTCAGGACACAGTATGAGTCCCCGCCTGGCAATCTGGTGGGCGCGTAATTCGGTCATCTCCTCACCGTTGAATAACACGCTCCCCGTGATGGATATTTTCCCGAGGGTTGTTCCCTTGGTGATCTCCTTTTCCCATTTTACCAATCCGGATACGGCGCGCAGCAGAGACGTTTTCCCTGCACCATTCGGACCCACCAAACTCACCAGTTCCCCTTCATTAACTCGCAATCCCACTTCGTTCAGTACCATTGCACGGTCATAGAGGAGTGTCACATTTTTTATTTCAAGATACAAGGCTGTTGACTCCTTTTCCAATATAAGCTTCAATTACCTGTTGATTTTTAACGATCTCATCAGGGGTGCCGATCGCCAGTATTTTGCCGAAATTGATCACGATGACTCGATCCAGAATCTTCATTAAGTCGGATAGTTTATGCTCAACAATAAGCATGGCTGGACCTTCGCTGTGTAATCTCCCAAATCGGCCTCCTTTTCGCAGCCGTTTTAGTGATCTTGCGATCAGCGTTGTTTCCGCAGGATTTAAACCCCCGAAAGGTTCATCAAGCAGAATGAGTTCAGGTTCGGTGGCAATGGCCCTGGCCAATTCAAGACGTTTTAGATCCCCATGGGACAAGATCGAAGCAGGTTCAAGGGCGAGATCACCGATACCGCAAAATTCCAGTGCATCCCGCGCCCTGATTTCGGTTGTTTTGACCCATTCTCCTTTTCTTTTTGATCT
>JAOZRE010000413.1 GCA_029940215.1 bacterium
ATGTCATCGAAGCCCTTGAAGAAGCGGGGATTCCCATTGACTACATTGCCGGGTGCAGCGTGGGATCATATATCGGGGCCATCTATGCCAGCGGCAGCCTCAACAGTTTAAAGGATTTTGTTATCCGGATGGACGGTAAGAAAATTTTCTCCTATTTTGACATTGTTTTCCCGCGGTCTGGTGTTTTGGACGGCACCAAAAAAGTAAAAGAGCTCTTCTCCATGCATACCGATGTTGAGAATTTTAGCCAATTGGCCATCCCTTTGATGATGGTGGCTACAGATCTGGATACCGGCGACAAGGTTGTGCTAAGTTCTGGAAATTTACTGGAGGCCCTTCGTGCAACCATGTCCATGCCCGGACTTTTTGCCCCGGCTCGCATCAAGGGGCACTGGCTCGTAGATGGTGGTCTGGTGGACCCTGTTCCGGTTGGCGTTGTCAGGACAATGGGGGCCGATGTGGTCATTGCGGTGGATCTTAACAGCGGGCTCAACTCACGCAGGGATAAAACAAAGGACAGGGGGAAAAAACCAGGGACCGCCCAAAAAGCCAGCAATCAGTATGAATATAAAAATGAACTGCTAAAAAAGTGGACGGCCTATTATGAAAATGCCGGCTTAAGTCTTAAACATAAAATCAATGAACTACTACGGAGAGAGTCCTCCAAGCCGGATATTATGGAAACAGTAGCCAACTCCATCAACATCATGCAGGAACGGATCACCCGCATCAACCTTGCAGTAGAACCCCCGGACATATTAATCCAGCCTCGCCTGGGAGAGTTGAAGATGATGGATTTTGATCAGGTTGACCATGCCATCGAAGAGGGGTATTCGTGTGTGAAACAACAAATCGAAGACATCATGGAGTTGTTGTAAAATCCAGGGACAGGATACTTACCATTGAACTTAGTATCCTGTCCCCGTTTCTTTCAATGACACCCCTACCTCAAGCAACCTGAATCATTTTTGACTCTTCCATCAACATTGCAAGAACAATGTTGATAACAGAAAAACCGATGAACAGGTACATGCCGAGCATCATCCCGAAGGCGTTCATGCCAATCACCAGTATGACACCACCCATTTGTCCCACCAACATCAGGAGTCCCTGGGATGCCGATTCAGGTGCCGGTGCATTTATTTCAGCACTGTATTGAAACAATATGGGAGATCCGCCCAGAAAGAAAAAACCAAATATAAAAGAAGATATCAGCATATTTGTGTAAGAGGTAGTAAACGTCAAGCCGACCAGGCCGGGAATGCTGAGTAGCATCAGGGGGACAAACATCGCCTTTCGCTTCCTGAGTTTGTCCGAGATAACGGGGAAAATCCCGGCGCCGATCACACCACTGATCAACATCATCCCTCCGATTAGTCCGGTCTGTTCAAAGCCTAATCCTTTAATACTGCAGATCTGGTCGATGCAGGTCGTAACCGCATTAAACAATCCCAGTGCCAGTAAAAATACGATCATCAGGTAGCGCATATCCCTGTTTTTCAGCATGTGACGAATGCCTTCCAGGATGTTAAATCGCTCCTCTTCATCTTCACCCGGCGGTGTCGGTGGCTTGTTCTTGAGGAACGTCAGCAGCAAGCCTGCGCAAACAACCGAGGCCACACCGTAGGTCATCAGCATGCCTGGTATGTCATAGACACCGGGAGAACCGGTATCAATCAATATAGGCGTCACTATCATGGCAATAATCATCCCCAGAAATTGTGCCAGCAAGGCGATACCTGTTGCAGTAGCCCTTTCTGTAATGGGAAACCAGCGAACGGCTACAGTGGTTCCTGCGTTAATAACGAGTGGTTGGGAAAGAGCCAGGCCAAACTGGGAGATGACAACCAGGGTGTAGCTCTCAGCAAACAACCCTTTGGTCAGCCCGCAAACACCAATCAGAACAGCAGCCAGGCCTATACTGGTGCGGAGGCTGAAGTGATTAATGATATAAGTGGAGGGGATACAGAAGACAATAAAAACAGCGAGAAAGGCAATTGAGAAGAAATCCACACCAAGAGCTGATACACTGTAGTACTCTTGGGCAGCCTGAGCAATGGGAGCGAATGTCAGCCAATGTATCTGTAAGATAATATTAATGATGGTGAATACGAATAGTACAACCCATCGATATCCGTAAACCTGTACACTGGACATGCTTTCTTTTCCTGTTATTCTGCTCTCCTCAAATGGGGTTTCGCGCTTTTAGTGAAGTGGGCCTTAGATCATCTTTCTACAAGCCTCCCGACTGAAAAAGGTTTGCATCGAACACGGAACGGATGCAAAAGTCTAACCGGACATTGCTGATTATTTATCATATCAGTTGCTGAGGAGAGAATCTTAGATGATCCAGCTGGATTGCGCAAGGGTTGACCGACTTCGTATTTCGAGGACAGGATAATAAACGTTGAATTAGGCATCCTGGCCGCAAAACTTAATCTGAAACATATTTCACCTTGATGTGAATGCTGCCCCCATCAACAATTAGAGAAGCATTTTCAAGTTCCTTCCTGATTTTCAGCAGTACGACATCGTTTGATAATTCTCTGTCAACGTCCAGGTAGTCTTTCAGATTCACATTCAGCAATGGGAACGGCATGACCAGATTCAGTATCTCCTTAATGGCGCTGTCCATTATTCCGGGGAAATATTTTAGATTGAATTTGGATACATGCCCGTAAACAACAAGGTTTATCTCTTTGTCAGCGGATTTACTGATACCAGGGCTGATGGCCAACTCAAAATCCTTGGATTTAACACCAAAATCAATCTTGCCCCGCTTGAACCGTATTTCCGCAGCATTGATCTTCACATGCAGTACATTTTCAGGTCCCGTCAAAACCACTGCACTGGTCACTGTAATCTCAACCTTATTGCTGCCATCAATGTTCACAGTGGTATTGAACGGTAGATTCTGCTGGATCAGATCATTAACAATTCTGAGGGAAACGCGAAATTCAGCATCAGGCAAGTCAATTTTTTGGATCTGCGGAGTGGGGGTTGTGGATCGTTCAGATTTTCTTTTTTTTAAGGTCTGCAATACGTCCTGAAGTGTTACCGCGTGTTCCTTGAGTTGTTTGACCATTTGTTATGCTCATCAATTCGGGTTATCTATCTGTCGACTATCTCCCGATATTGCCGGATCCAGTCAGATAGCACCATATCGTTTTACGCCGAATGAGAATGCGGGTCAACACAATCACGCCCTTAAGCGATATTTCTCCCTCTATGGAGCACCTGACCCTGGAGCAGAGATCAATTCACGGTCAACTAGCGAGTTCTCCCGAACTATTCCCTTAAAGAAACCATCGTAGATGTAACATCCGGCTTGAAGCCCGGTTTTTCAAGTGTACTTTTAGTATCTTGACAGTCTGGAGTTCTTCTCGTCATGCCGGTTCTGATAACCTGGGATGACATGCCTGCCACACTAAACTTTTTGAGTGATATAACAGAACAGAAGGAGTCCGAAATTGCTCTGATTCAGTATAAAAACAGGCTTGAAGAGACTGTTGAGAAAAGAACAGTTGACTATAAAAAGGCAAAAGAAGGGCGGAGCGTGCGAACCAGATGAAAAGCGAGTTTCTGGCAAATATATCTCATGAGTTGCGCACGCCCATGCACGGTATCCTGAACTATTCAAAATTTGGATCCGATCTACGGGTGGAACAACCTTTTGTTTTGAGCTTCGGACCGTCTAAGTGCTCCTGTTAAGCGGCCGTTGAAAGGTGAAAACGCTGGAGTGGGAAGCCGAAACGGTAAAAAACTCGAACGGCTGGTTATAAAGCAGAAGGTCCACCGACCTGTTCTAAATTGCCCGTTTTCATGTTAATAGGGGTTTCAGCGGTCAGTAATCGGCTTCTGATATTCGGGACATAACTTTTGTCGGTCTGTAGATCCAGGTCTTCCTGATTTTGTACATCGCGACTATGGATTTTCGTCCCCTTCTCAAACGTTTCAAACGGGGATAAAACCCTGTGGTCCTCTTTGAACAGCTGAAACAATCCGGAGACAACATCTAAAATGAAATTTTCCACTTCCTGAAGCTTACA
>JAOZRE010000414.1 GCA_029940215.1 bacterium
CGGGTGCCATCAACGGTCAATATTACCGTATGTCAACTCATTGGGTGGCCCACGATATCAACAAGCGGGGCGGTATTTATGTTGACGGAAAGAAGCGAAAGATTCAGATCGTTCTTGGAAACAGCATGGGCAAACCCTCCATGGTTAAAAAAGCAACTGAGCGTTTGATCCTCAGGGATAAGGTTGATTTTCTGTGGGGAACGGCAGGAAGTCATAATACGAAGATCATGCAGCAGGTAGCCAAGAAGTATAAGAAGATTTTCCTGAATCCCATGTCTTTGTCTGATGCATTGCATAATGGGAAAAACTTCAACAAATACACGTTTCGCACAAAAATGAACGTGACCATGCTGGGAAGGGCGCTGACATATTTTTACAAAGATCGATCAGAGAAACGATTTTACATCCTGAACCAGGACTACAGTTTTGGCCATTCGCTGGCAGATGCCATTAAGAAGGGTCTCAAGGAGTACAGGCCAGATGCAAAGCTGGTTGGGGAGAGTTTTCACCCATTGTTCCTGAAGGATTTCGCCCCTTTCATTACGAAGGTCAAGGCTTCCAATGCCCAGGTAATTTTCACGGGTGACTGGGATCCGGACGCTGCCAATCTGATCCGTCAGTCCAGGAATCTGGGTTTGAAAGTGCCCTTTGCTCATATTTATGGAGACAACTTTGTGACCGCTACTGCCATTGGCATTGAGGGCGGGCGCGGAATCGTCAACGCAAATGATTACATGCTCACCGTGGATACACCGGCGAACCAGAAGTTTATTGAAATCTGGAACAAGCGTTACCAACAGGGATATGACAAGCCATACGGCCGTCCGACCTATAAATGGCCCGCCACAATTTTTGGGGCTACTGCCGAATCTACATACTGGCTGCTGGATGTGGTTGAGAGAGCAGGAACGCTTGATGCCGATAAAATTATCGAAACCTGGGAGGGTGACAAGTGGGTTGGTCTTTCAGGTGTGATGGAAATGAGGGCCTGTGATCACCAGGTGATCCGGGATCTGTTTGTCACTGAATTCATCCATCCCAACAGGTGGTTTGACAACGCTGCGTCATACGGGAAACCGGTTGTGATGCCGCGGAAGCTTGCCGAGCCGCCAGTCCCCAAGAACCTGAAACGCTGTAACCGATAATTTATAAAAGGCCCGATCGCCAGGTCGGGTCTACTGTACTTTAAAACCCCGTGGTAGATGGTGTCGATGATCTGCTCGGTCGTGTCTTCAAGGGGGCAGTTTCCCCTTCCCTTCTGCAAACATTTCCTGGGTAGCGTTGGTATTAAGGCCCTTTCTTTCCTTGAGGTTGATTTTCAGTATCTGTTCGCCATCAGCGTGCGCGGAAACCAACCTGATCTCCCTGCTCTTTCATTCACTTTACCGCTATATTACGTAGCCTAAGGGCAATTGAACGACCAGACAAAATCAACAATAGTGAAAAAAAAGTTGACAGAGGAAATCTAAATGGGTAAAAAAATGGTGCAGATTAAATCCGGCCAGCCGGTTAGTTTTGAAGATAATCGGTCTGAATTCGGTCGACAGTGAATCAGCAGTTTGGTAATGCATTGAATTTTCGGTTTTACAGCTGCCAACGGCCCATTTGAGTTCAGGAATAGTGTTGGTTTTGATTAACAGTACCGGTTCCAATCTTGAAACGGATGGCAATTTTTAAGCGACCATGGAAGTGGATACCGCTTTCGATGGATGGTGACTTTTAATAAAGGAGAAATAAAACGATGAAACTGCTTACAAAGATACTTTTCAGCCTGACTGTTTTTGGTTTCTGCATATCGATCGCGGCACTCCCGGCCATGGCTAAGCTGCCAGGGATTGATCCATCTAAAATTTCCGATATGTCGGATTTTGATCCCAACCAGCCAACTTATTCCGGTGATGACACCATCAAGATCGGGTTGGTGGAAGCCTTCTCAGGCCCGGCTGCAATCGTCGGTCAATACTACCGTCTGACCACTCATTGGGTGGCTCATGATATCAACAAAAGAGGTGGTATCTGGGTTGACGGCAAGATGAGGAAGGTGGAGATTGTGCTGGGCAACAGCATGGGCAAGCCCTCCATGGTCAAAAAAGCTACTGAACGTCTGATATTAAAAGATAAAGTAGACCTTCTTTGGGGAACTTCCGGAAGTCATCTTGTTAAGATCATGTCGCAGGTTGCGAAAAAGTATAAGATAGTCTTTATGAATCCCACGTCTCTTTCCGACTCATTGCATGATGGAAAGAACTTCAATCGTTATACCTTTCGCACCACGTTGAACACCACCATGCTGGGCCGTTCCATAGCCTATTTTTATGCCAATCGTCCAGAGACTCGATTTTATATTCTGAACCAGGACTATGGATTTGGACACACACTGGCGGCTGCTTTTAAAAAAGCACTCAGGGAATTCAAGCCAGATGCAAAGATTGTTGGTGAGAGTTACCACCCGCTTTTTCTAAAAGATTTTGCGCCCTTTATTACCAAGATTAAAGCTTCCAATGCCCAGGTAATTTTCACCGGTGACTGGGATCCAGACGGCGCCAACCTGATCCGCCAGGCTCGTGGGCTGGGAATGAATCTGCCATTTGCCCATATTTATGCTGACAGTTATGTAACAGGCCGGGCCATTGGCGGTCCAGCAGGTGCTGGTAATGTGAACGCCAATGACTACATGATTACCGTGGATACGCCAGCCCAGAGGAAGTTTAATGAAGTCTGGAACAAACGGTGGAAGCAGGGATATGACAAGCCATACGGCAGGCCGACCTATACATGGCCGTCAACCGTCTTCGGGCGTACGGCTGAGGCGACATACTGGATGCTGGATGTTGTCAGGCGTGCCAAGACCACCAATGCTGAGAAAGTCATCAAGACCTGGGAAGGTGACAAGTGGGTTGGATTTTCAGGTTTGATGGAGATGCGGGCCTGCGATCACCAGGTGATTCGTGACATGTTTGTGACCGAGTTTATCTTCCCCAATAAGTGGTTTAAAGATTCGGCTGCATACGGTGATCCGGTTGTGATGCCTCGTAACATTGCTGTTTCCCCTGTCCCCAAGGACTTGAAACGCTGTAACAAATAGTCAATTTTAAGGCCCGGGGGTGCAATCGCATCTTCGGGCACTCAAGCGATCAGGCGGAGAGTGTAAAGGTGGGTTTGGAAGGCGTGTTGGGTAACTTACGGCGGTCTTGTTTGGTTATGGCTATTGCTCAATCACGCCATGACAGATAATATCAATACTCTGCTCGATGGCCTCTTCCAGTGTCAGTTTTCCGTCCTCTTTATGCCAGTATCCGAACCAGGCGCTCACGGAGATCACCATGAAGATGATGGTGTTCAGGTCCAGTGATTTCTTGATATTCTGGATGGTACCGATGTCTGTTTTCAGGTCGGATAGAATGCCCTGTTGGTTTTTACGATAATCTTCCCGCCGTTCGCCGGTCAGTTGATCCCGCTCCCTTAGTCCCAGCAGGTTGATATTCTGTCGTTCCGTCGAGAGTTTTGCGTAGGCCCTGATGATCGTTTTCAGGATGGTGGTATCATCCATATCTGAGTGTTCAATATGGTGCCGAATCTCTTGAAAAGCTTTAATATTGGCTTTGTCATGGGTGACAAGGATATAGTAGAGGATCTCTTCCTTTGTTTTGAAGTAGTGATAAATCCCGGCCTTTGTGATACCAACTGATTGGGCAATATCCTGCAGCGAGGTTCCCTTGTAACCTTTTTCGATAAATATGTCTGTGGCGGCCTCTGCGATTCGTTCCTTCTGCTCTTCCGACTTTTTTCTTGGCATGATGGGCTGACCTTCTGGTTTGAGGTGAATAGACCGATCCCAGGTGGGAGATCAGTATTTTTTTCCCGGCTGATGTAGATAAATAAACAAGTTAGCCTAAAAAGTCAACTGTCCGGATTTTATTCAATGTATGTACCGCGGCCGGCATCGCCCGGGGCGTGTTGACAGATCCCCTTCAACCCGTTACTTACAAGCTGTGATTTATTTCTGTTTTAAAACCCCGTCCTTTGGGCGGGGTCAGAGACATTCGGC
>JAOZRE010000415.1 GCA_029940215.1 bacterium
TGACCTCCACCAGTTCATCGTCACCGATATAGTTGATGGCTGTTTCCAGGGTCATCGGCCTGATAGGTGACAGTACAATCGCATCGTCCTTACCGGAAGCTCTGACGTTGGAGAGCTTTTTCTCCTTGGTCGGATTAACACCCAGGTCACCATCCTTGTTGTGTTCCCCAATGACCATCCCTTCGTAACAGGGGGTTCCCGGTTCCATGAACAAACGACCTCTGGGCTCAAGGTTGTACAGGGCATAAGCAACCGATACACCCTGTCGGTCAGAAACCAGTGATCCCGTGGACCGTGTGGGAAATTCTCCACGATACGGCTCATATCCAGCCAGGTAGGAGTTCATGATGCCGGTACCCTTGGTATCGGTCAGGAATTCGTCCCTGTAGCCGATCAGGGAGCGTGAAGGGATGCTGAACTCGATGCGGACCCGGCCGGTGCCGTTATTGGTCAGGTTGATCATCTTACCTTTCTTGATAGAGAGCTTTTCTGTGACGACCCCGATAAAGTTTTCATAGCAATCGATGAACAGTCTTTCGATGGGCTCCATTTTCTGGCCGTTTTCGGTTTTGTAGATCACCTCGGGTCGTCCAACACAGATCTCGAATCCTTCCCGTCTCATGGTTTCAACAATGATAGCCATCTGGAACTCGCCTCGACCCTTGACAATGAAAGCATCACTATCATTGGTCTCTTCCATACGAATGGCGACATTTCTGAGGGTTTCCCGGATCAGCCGCTCCCGGATTTTACTGGACTGTACATTTTTCCCTTCCAGCCCGGCAAAAGGGGATTGGTTCATCATAAAACGCATGGTCACTGTTGGTTCATCAACGGTTATTCGTGTCAGCGCCTTCGGTGATGCGACGTTGCAGATAGTATCGCCAATTTTCACCTCATCAACGCCGGAAAGAACAATAATCTCTCCCGCTTCAGCCACCGCAGCTTCTGATAGTTTCAGCCCGTCATAGATCTGCAGTTTTGAGATTTTCAAAGGTACGTGTGCCTGTTTCTCGTTAATGCGAATCAATTTGTCATTGGATTGGACTTTGCCGTTCAGAATTTTCCCAATGGCCAGCCGTCCCAGGTAATCAGAATATCCCAGATCGGAAACCAGCATCTGGAAAGGCTCCTCTTCCTGAAATGATGGGCCGGGTATCTGGTCGAGTATGGTTTCGAACAGGACGTGCAGGTTATCGGTTTCGTCTTCCAGCTCTTTTTTGACAATCCCGTCACGGCCGATAGCGTAGAGCAATGGAAAGTCCAGCTGCTCTTCGGAGGCGTCCAGATCGATAAACAGATCGTAGACCTCATCAAGAACCTCAGCTGCTCGGGCGTCCTTGCGGTCGATCTTATTGATCACCACGATGATTTTCAGTCCCAGTTTCAGGGTTTTCTCAAGGACAAAACGGGTCTGGGGCAGGGGGCCTTCCGAAGCGTCCACCAGCAGCAGTGCGCCATCCGCCATGCTCAGCGCCCGCTCAACTTCTCCGCCAAAGTCGGCATGACCCGGGGTGTCGATGATGTTGATCTTGACGTTCTTCCATAAAGCTGAGCAGTTCTTGGCTGCAATGGTAATACCCCGTTCCCGTTCGAGATCCATGCTGTCCATGATCCGGTCATCAACGGCCTGTCCCTCTCTGAACAGTCCGCTCTGGCGGAACATGGCGTCAACGAGGGTGGTTTTCCCATGATCGACATGGGCAATAATAGCAATGTTTCGGAGTGATGTGTTTTGTGTCAGGTTTTTCATGATGCCTTCAAAAAGTGTGATGCGAGTCGGTTGGATGATTCAAAGTGGGACGGGGCTTACTGATCTGTGATGTACGTTTCAAAATCGTCGGGATGAATATTCTCTTCTGATATGACCTTTCCCAGAACGGAGATGTCTGCCTGGTGGACAGTTTCAGGGTCCTTTGAAATCAATGGGTGCCACCATTCCAGCGGTTTTCCTTCTGACAGTCGTCGGTAAGCGCAGGATTCCGGCAGGAGGTTCATTCGCTTGAAGCCAACAGGGGTAATTTTCAGGCATTCGTCAACCTGTTCCATCCGATGTTCATAATCGGAACAGCAGCATTGCTCAAGATCCAGCAGTCGACAGGCAATGATGGTGTAAAAAACGTCGCCGGTGGATTCGTTCTCTGCCTTGTGAAGGCAACACTGTCCGCAACGGTCACAAAGTGCTTCCCATTCGTCGAAAGACATCTCGGCGAGCGATTTTATTTCCCAGAATGGCTTGTCTTCCGCCCTCATCTCTTTCCGTTACCCGTTTGATTCCTTTTTGGTTTTTCCCCCAGAAGGGTTTTTTCGGACAGTTCTGAATACCAAACAATCATTTTCTCAAATCCTGCGGTAGTTGAATAGTAAAAAAACACTTAAAAGCCGAATTCCGCTTTCCTATTGCCATTTTCGTGCATACAATGAAGAAAAATGATGGATATTCTCCGTATCCGATATAAACCAACTTAAGAGCATCTGGTATAAATCCAAACAATAAACCGGTTTTGGACCTGTTTGATTACTCATTGCAGCAGCAGATAAAGAAGGATGCGCCCCTGGCCGATCGCATGCGGCCGAGAACCCTGGACGAATTTGCCGGGCAATCTCATATTCTTTCAGCCGGGCGGCTGCTCAGGAGGGCTATTCAGGCGGACCAACTGTCGAGCCTGATTTTTTTCGGTCCTCCAGGAACCGGTAAAACCACGCTGGCACGAATCATTGCCAATACGACCCGGGCGCAGTTTCTGTCATTGAATGCCGTTCTGTCGGGGGTCAAGGATATCCGTGAAAGTATCAGCCAGGCAGAGACCTTTCGCCAGGAACACCAGCGGCGAACCATCCTTTTTATTGATGAGGTACATCGATTCAACAAGGCCCAGCAGGATGCATTGCTGCCGCACGTGGAAAATGGAACGGTCATCCTGATCGGAGCTACCACGGAAAATCCCTATTTCGAGGTGAACAAGGCGCTGGTCAGCCGGTCTCGGATTTTTCAATTGAATCCGCTGATGGATGATGATCTCAGGCAGATTATAGATTTTGCCCTGAAAGACCAGGAGCGAGGGTATGGTGACCTGACGGTTCAGCTGGATGAGGATGCCCGGAATCACCTGGTTCAGGTGGCGAATGGCGATGCCCGGGCGGTCCTGAACGCGCTTGAACTGGCTGTGATGTCCAGCGAACCCGATGGGGAAAATACCATTCACCTGGATCTGGTGGTGGCTGAAGAGTCCATTCAGAAAAAAGCGGTTCTGTATGACAAGGACGGGGATGCGCACTTCGATACCATCTCGGCCTTTATCAAATCCCTGAGGGGATCGGATCCGGACGCCGCACTCTACTGGATGGCAAAAATGGTGTATGCCGGGGAAGATCCCCGGTTTATCTTCCGGCGGATGATTATCTTTGCCTCGGAGGATATCGGTCTGGCAGACCCTCAAGCCCTGCAGGTCATCATGAGTGCTGCCCAGGCATTTGACTATGTGGGAATGCCGGAAGGGAGATTCCACTTGGCTGAGGCCTGTCTCTACCTCTCCACTGCTCCCAAAAGCAACTCCGGTTTCGCCTTTTTCGATGCCCTGCGTTCCGTCCAGATCGAAAAGGATGGTGAGGTGCCCAACCATCTGCGGGACGGTAATCGGGATAAGGAGGGGTTCGGGCACGGCAAGGGCTATCTCTATCCACACGCGTTTCAGGATCACTGGGTATCACAGCAGTATCTGCCGAAGGGGTTGCAGGGACGGATGTTTTACCAGCCGTCGGATCAGGGTTATGAAGCAAGTGTCAGGGATCAGGTGATCCGGCGGCGGGAGGTGCAACTGGCAGCTATGCTGGAACTCTCTGCTTCTGACAGGGAGACTCAGGAAGAACAGTGGCAGGGACGGACGTTGGGGAATACCGGTGAAATCCTGGGCAGCATCAGGGACCACCTGTTTGCTTATCTGTCCCTGGACAGAGGCGATATGGTCATTGATCTCAATGCCCGAAGTGGTCTGATGTTGGGCGAGTCGCTCAGACAGCTTCCCGAAGGGACTGTCTACGGT
>JAOZRE010000079.1:0-338 GCA_029940215.1 bacterium
TTCGAACTGTTAAATGACAGACAAAAAGGTGGTTCTGTTACCTGTTTATTGACGTTGGGAATTATAAAAACTGGAGAGATTATTCAATTCGAGGGAACTGTCAAGGGAACGATTGTTCCTCCAAGTGGCAGCTATGGGTTTGGATGGGATCCGATATTCATGCCAGATGGTTATTCTTTAACTTATGGTGAAATGGGGGCTGAAGCGAAAAACAAAATAAGTCATCGAGCAATTGCACTTAAAAAGCTCAGGGAGTGGTTGATCTCTTGATTTGATCGAAGGATTTTTATGCGCTAGCTTTAATTGGTTTTTTTTTTTCTAATAATTGACAGTCTTTT
>JAOZRE010000079.1:348-1641 GCA_029940215.1 bacterium
CTTGAGGGGATCGTTGGGGATTTAAATCCCCACTTTTTGCATCCATAGGGATGGCTATTTTCCCAGGTGATGTAGTAAAACTTGCATTGTGCGCATCTTGGTTTGTTGTTGTTTATCATATCGTTACAGTTTTATAGATTGTCATAATAGATTAATCCAGAGTTTAATCTATTCCCGGTTTTTTGTAGAAGCCCTAATCATCATTGTTCAAACGGGTAAAAGTTTATTTCTATATCCATTTATTGATGACTGCCCTGCTTTGGCGCATAGGTTGAGACGGGTTCATCGTGATAAATGCAAAAAACTATCCTGATTTTCATCATTCAGTCTTTTGAAGGCTATTCTGGATCAGGAGCGAATTTTACAAGACAGTGTCTAAAAGGGCACATCTTTCAAACCGTCATCTGTAAAACAGGCAGGTTCCTGGTAATTCCTGCCTCTCTTTTTAAATGACATCAAACGAGTAAAACGGGAGTAAAAAATATGTCACTATTTGAATCTTTTAAACTGGGGCAGATTCGCTCCAAGAATCGAATTTTGGTTCCACCTTACCATGAGGGAATCGCTCAAAAAGATGGTAGAATATCGCATGCTATCTATGAGCATTTGATGAGGCTGGTGAGGCAGGGTGCGGGAGTCGTCATATTCAATAACTCCTTTGTTACTCAGCAGGGGAAATCGCATCAACTTCAATTGGGGATTGCTGAGGAGATTCATCTACCCGGTTTGAAAAACCTGGTTTCACATATCAAGGCGGAAGGCGCTATTGTCGGAATTCGATTGTCCCATGCCGGAGCAAAAACCTCTGAGAAAATATGCAGCGAACAACCCATCGGTCCTTCGGGAATAAACTTTGGCAAAGATTTTGACCTGAGTCGCTCCTTTGACAAAGATGACGTCGAAGAGCTGTGCCTGTTTTTTGCGCACGCCATAGAAAGGGCGGAAGAGGCTGGTTTTGATTTTGTTGAACTGAACGGAGCTCAGCAACAACTATTAGATCAATGTCTGCATACCCGCTACAATAGTCGTGAAGATGAGTATGGCGGGTCTTTGGAAAATCGTTTGCGACTGGCTTGTGAAATAGTGAAGGCGATGAAGGAGCGGATTAAGTCCAGGCTGCTGGTAGCATACTTTTTCTCAATTCATGATAAATTAGAGGATGGTTTTACGGCTAAAGACCTTAAGACGATGATCAAACTTCTGGAAAATGCGGGAGTGGACATTTTCCATCCAATAACGATTCATGTGATGAATAAATTTTTTGAGAGCGAGGAAACCTTGCTGGAGTGGGTG
>JAOZRE010000079.1:1651-9728 GCA_029940215.1 bacterium
AAATGGGTATCTAAATACACGGACAACAGCATTATCGTAGAGGGTAATATAAAATCCACGCAGGTCCTGAAAGAGGTATTGGCGATTGACAAGGCGACGATGTATGGGATTGATAAAGCACTGTTTGCACGATCCAACTGGTATCAGTTTTTGCAGAAGAAAATTGCCGGTTAGTCTACGAATTAAATTCCGGTTCACCCAAATTCCTAAGGGCTTTCCAGGAGAAAGCCCTTTTAAAATATGAAGCATTTATTTCTGCTTTCCAAGTGACACGATCCAATTTTAATGGAATCCCAGTACTGTCTTTACTATAAAAATGATCGCCTTCAGTTTGGCTGGATACGAGAAGTTCGAAAGAACAAACCGGTTATTCTCCCTGCACAGGGAAAAGAGTTCAGTTGCTCGTCAAATCGATTGGAGTACATTTGGAATGGAAGTGCGTTTCAGAATGAAAAAGAGACGTTGGCCTACCTTTCTGAAAAAACAGATGAGACCATTGCTCGATCGACCGAAATAGAACTGGATGTCATCCATGATCTCTGTGAAACAGGTATTCCCTATACCCTCGAAGATCTTGCAGATAATTTTTTGGACGATCCCGAAAACGGCTGGTCCCGAGTGTCCCTCCTGATCAACATTAAAAATGATCGGAAATATTTTCAGCAGAAGAAAAGTCAATTCTTTGCCAGAAGCCAGGAAGAGATCCAGAAACTGGAAGAGGAATTGGAAAAAAAGCGTGAAAATGAACGGCGACTGGTAAAGGAAAAAGAGTGGGTGGAACTGTTGAGGAAAAGTGAGCTTCCCGATATTTCAACTGACGATACCGATCATTGGAATACCTTCCTTCATCGAATTCTCAACTTCCTGCGATACATGGAACATTCTCAGGAAAGGGATTATTTCAGTATGCTGTTTCAGTGTCAGGTATCGGAGTCTATTGTGACTGAGAGACGTCTGCTGGAAGTTTTGGCAGTCGCCGGTATAAAACTGTCCTGGGGCTCATTGATTCTTAGTCGTGTCGATGCGCATTCGGCTTATGAAGAAGAGGAGCTGGCAGCTATTTCTGAGATCAAGACGTCAGATATCTGGAACGGATTTTACGATGTAGAGACAAGGGATGAGAGACATTTGTCCACTTATACGGTGGATAATGCCGAAACCCTGGACTATGATGATGCGATCAGCCTGGAGAAAAAGGAAGATGGCTGGGCCCTGAGAATCCATATTGCGGATGTTGCCTCGTTTATTGGTAAAGAGAACCCGTTGTTTAAAAAGGGTGAAAGCAGGATGTCATCTCTTTACACTATTAAAGAGACACTTCCAATGTTTCATCCGGACCTCTCTGAAAATATATTTTCACTGCGTGAAAACAGTGATAGGCCAGCTCTGACGTTTGAGGCTAAAATTGACCTGACCGGTGACCTGACCGCTTTTCAACTTTATCGATCAATCATAAATGTGGATCAGAACCTTTCCTAAGAAGCAGTTGATAAGGCGCTAATTGATGAGGACTCTTTCTGGACAGTAGTATGGCGGTTTTGTCAGCTGCTGAAGAAAAACAGGATTGAAAATGGATCCCTTGAGTTGGAGCGGACTGAAATCAAGCTGGATATCTCCGACCCGGCCCATATCGATATAAAGGAGGTCCGGGGAAATACCCCTGCCAATATGCTAGTTGAAGAACTTGCCATTTTCACGAACCACCAATCGGCCTCTTATTGCAATCAACATAACCTGCCTTGCCTCTACCGAAATCAACCACCTTATGCGCTGAATCGTGAACTGGCGGAAGATGAAAAACCAACCCTGCGGGATATTCATATTCAACCAGCGCGGATTGGAATGAGTCCGGAAGGCCACTCTGCACTGGGCCTGGATTGTTATATGCAGGTAACCTCGCCCATTCGACGATTTCTGGACTTGATTAATCAAAGTGTCATTTTTTCCCAATTGGCCTCCCGGGACAGCGGCTATCTGACCGAAGACCTGCTTTCCTGGGCACGCCAGGGTGAGGAGATCCAAAAGGAGTACGCTGCAATCGAAAGACGGTTGCAGGACCATTGGAAAATAAGGTATCTGGATCAGCACAAAGACGGCATATTCAATGCCCAGTTGATTCGAACCCTCAGGAACGGCAAGTCTTTGATTAGAATACTTGATATCCAGCTGGTTGTGGAATGTGTGATGGAGGAGCCTTCAAGTGAGAATTTTCAAGTGGTGCTGGATCAGGTGATTCCAAAGTATGACCGGGTTGTGGCAAGGCCCTATCTGGCAGCGGGTGAAAAAGCGGCAGATGAAATCGACCCATCGATAACAGATGAACCGTTACAGTGAAACTTACTTTTTCCCACTGCATTTTAACCAAAAGCATCCTCGAGGGCAGATATTGCCACTGTCATCCCTTCCGGCAGGTCTGAATGACACTCGATCCATTCTTCTGAATGGGGGTGAATGAAGCCCAGGCTCTTGGCATGCAGTGCTTGACCACCATAAGCTTTCAGCACCGATTTGAGTTCCAGTGAAAACTTTTCTGCATAGTGCTTGAAGCTTCCGTAAACCGAATCCCCCAGCAGCGGGTGTCCGATTGAACTGAGATGAACCCTTATTTGATGTGTGCGTCCGGTTTCCAACTCACACTGAATCAGGCTGAGATAGCGGTATGGTTTCACCATTTTCCATCGGGTTAATGCTCGCTTTCCTCCTTCCCGAATCGTAAACTTTTTCCGGTTTTTGGGATGTCTCCCCAGTGGTTGATCAATAACACCACTCGACTGTTTGGGAACTCCCCAGACGATGGCGTAATAAACACGCCGGATGGAATGTTCAAAAAACTGTTTCGCGAGATGGTCGTGTGTGGCGTTATCTTTAGCAATGACCAGCAAACCAGATGTGTCTTTGTCAATACGATGAACAATTCCAGGTCGAGTCGGGTCCTTTCCAGAGAGCTTCGAGTGGTGAAGCAGATAATTCACCAGGGTATCTGTTGTATGTCCGGCTGCAGGATGGACAACGACGCCTTTCGGTTTGTTGACTACCAGAAGATAGGGGTCTTCATAGGGGATATCCAGGTCGAACGGGACGGGGACAACAGTGGACACTGGCAGTGGTAACAGTTCGAATGTGACGATATCACCCATTCTGACAATTTTCTTTGGGGAGACTTTCTCCCTCGAGTCGTTTATTTGAACAACACCTGCCTGGATGAGACGTTGTGCTTCTGCGCGCGAAGATATTTTCGGATGAGAGGAAAGCACAACATCGAGCCTTTTGTGATCTAGAGTAGTTGACACTCTAAAAAGTTCCATCAGATCTCCAGCAACTCAAACTGCTCATAGTGGAATTTATCTGACGTCTGCAGGGAAATGGTTCCCTTGATCAATCTCTCCATTGATCGGTAAGTCTCTATCTCTTCGATTTCAAGATACTCGGCCACATCGGGATGTAATCCCAAGAGCAGATTCTGAGGCGCTTTAGGTACAAGTGCCAGACGGGAAACCTCCCTGAATATTTCGTATATGATAGACGAGGGAGAGAGGACCCTGGCCGTGCCATCACAATAAGGGCATTGGATGCGAAGGAAACGTCCCAGATTTTCCCGATTCCGTTTGCGTGTCATTTCAACCAACCCAATTTCGGAAATTGGTAACACCTTTGTCTTTGCCTTGTCCTTTTTTAGTTCATTTTTCAACGTGCGGAAGACCTTTTCACGGTTTTCCGCGGCCTCCATATCGATAAAGTCGATAATGATAATGCCACCGATATCCCTAAGCTTTAATTGATGCACAATTTCGATTGCCGATTCCATGTTTGTGATCAGGATCGTTTTTTCATGGCTATCTGACCCTGTAAAACGACCGGTATTAACATCAATCGCAGTCAGAGCTTCAGACTGGTCAATCACCAGGTGCCCACCGGACTTAAGCCAGACCTTGCGACTCATGGCACGATCAATCTCATGTGTGATGCCAAAGTGATCGAATATGGGCGATTTGCCAGAGTACAGCTTAAGGACATGACTGTAATGCGGCAGGTAAGTTGACAGATACTTTTTTATTTTTTCGTACTCGAAGCTATCATCAATCACCAGCGCTTCGACATCAGGTGCAAGCATATCTCTGATGGTTCGAAAGGTGAGGTTAAGGTCTTCGAACAGGATAGCTGGCGATCGGTAAGTTTTAAACTTTTTTTCTGCGTCATGCCATGTCGTTAAAAGATATTCGACGTCATGCCGGAACTCTTCTTCTGAACGACTGGTGGCAACCGTTCTAACGATGAAACCTGTATTTTCCGGTTTGATGCTGGAAACGATTTTTCTCAACCGATTTCGTTCCTTTTCATCGCGGATCTGCCTGGAGACACCCACATTGTTCACATGGGGCATGAATACAAGATTACGGCCGGGCAGGGTGATGTTACAGGTGATCCTGGCTCCTTTGTTTCCAATGGGACCCTTGGAAACCTGAACCATAATGTCCTGACCTTCCTTAATCAGGGAGGATATATTGTTTTTTTGGCGGTTGGATTTTTTTGAAGTGTTATGTTTGTCGTTGTTTCCGTTTCCGTTGTCACCATCGGATTCGATATCGATCTTCTCAGGATCGGTTCTGATATCGTCTACATAAAGAAAGGCTGCTTTTTCAAGACCGACATCAATGAAGGCTGATTCCATACCCGGCAGAACTTTCAGTACCTTTCCTTTGAAAATATTACCTACAACGCTTTTATCTCTTTCTCTTTCGTAAAATATTTCATTAACCGAACTGCCCTGAAGCAGCGCAATTCGTATTTCATGCTTCGTATGGTTGATGATTATTTGTTTTCCCATATGCTGGCTGTTGTCATACAACTGGGCCAACACGTTCGCAGACTAATTTGTTCCGTCTTAAATCAATATATTTAAATCCTTAGATAGCTGATGAATCCTTATTAAAACCACATATAGTCGCAACGACTCAAGTGTCTCATCGAAATGACTTTCCTATTTTAATACCATTAATTTATACAAACATCTTGGGTGTTTATTAAATGGGCTTCTCCAGTCTGAATAAGCAGCTTTTGATAAGTATGAATAGTCTGGCACAAAGCTGACAATAACCTGGAAAAGTCTGAATTCTATTTTGATTTTAATTAGTCTGCGTTATGTTGATCCGGGTGTGATTAGTTAATAAATATGATTTAATTGGTTGATTCAGATTGGTAAGTCCTCAATGTCGTTCCCCTTTTTCCAATTACCTGTTTTGACAGGTGCTATTTTGAAAAATTCTCAGTTTGAATAGTTTAATTTCCGTCTCATGAGCTTAGACCAGGAAGGCATTAGCAATAAGGAAACCTGATTCTAAATCATATAGTTTATTTAAAAGGTCGATTGAAAATCAAAGTGGTTAAGTACGACAATTAAACTGAGACAGTTTTGATCTATGTCAATTGATTTCAAAATCCCGAGTCTCACACTATCGTTTTTTGTTGAATTTCGCAATAAGAAATCGATAATCGAATCAGCTTATTCTGATGCTGATTTCTAACCACTGATTAGCTTGAAAATTATAGCTTTTTATAGAGATCAATTGTTTCAATAAGGCTCAACATAGAATCACTGCCTTTATTACCCGCCTTGGTGCCGGCTCTTTCAATTGCCTGTTCAATGTTTTCGGTTGTCAGCACGCCAAATGATACAGGGATATTTGTGTTAAGTGATACTTGTGCAATGCCTTTGGAAACCTCATTGGCGACGAAATCAAAATGAGGTGTTGAACCCCTGATAACCGCTCCCAAAGCGATGATGCCGTCAAATTTCTTTGTCAATGCTATTTTTTGACAGGTCAGGGGGATCTCAAATGCTCCGGGAACTCTGTAAACTGTCATGTGAGTTTCAACCCCACCGTGTCTTTTAAACGTATCTATTGCACCTTCCAGCAATTTATTTGAGATAAAATCATTGAATCGTGCCACTACGGCCGCAATTTTGAGGTTTTTAGCTGTGTAGTGGCCTTCTACTGTTTTAACTCCCATATGTTCTCCTGTTGTCATGAGTGTCGCTCAGTTGTCTGGAAATATCACGCGTTTTCGATTTGATGATATGGTTCATTAATCTGGAGTTATTGTCTATCTATAAAATGAAGGAAAAATTGAGCTTTTTCAATGACGAACTCGATGATAATTGGAAATTATAATTTTAAAGATGACGTCCGGACAGGATTGAAATATAGTCTTTAAAGAGATTAAGGCTAAAACCGCGGTGTGGGAAAGGATTCATATTGATGAAAAAAGAGACTTATCAGAGACTCAGAAATAATGAACGGCTCCAAAAGGGTTTGCTGCAGAGGATATTATTCCTGTTCGTGATGGTATTCGTCACATCTGCTTCAGCGCAGGCGATGATTATTGGCGTTGATGGTTTACTGGCCAACGTCCTGGAAAACAATCAAAATATTCGTTCCTTCTATTTAAAAATTGAGACAAAGGTGTTTGATCCGGAAGCATTCTCCCCCATCGATGAGCAAATAGAGGACAACATTGTTCCATTTGAGATGAAGGAAAACGGCTACTTACAAAAAGTCGTTTGGGTCAGGGATGAATATCTGCTGATTGAAACCCTGGATTATTCGGAAAACCCATTAAATATGTACGTTTTCGAACCTGCCAACCGGATTTTCAGTAAAAACATTCAGGAAAATCGTCCGTTTTCTAGTGAGGACTTGATTTATCCATATTTGATGTTTTTCACAAAACACGTTGCTTATCTTATCACCAGTCTTGAGGAATCAGGGATCAACGCTACCCGGGTGGTAGTTAAGCAGCGGGAAAAAGGGGTCGTATATCAATTGGGGAATGAACAGGAGAATATCCTTGTAGATCCAAGTTCATTCAGAGTGCTCGAAATCAATAGGCAAATCCAGATCTGGGGACGTGACTTTCCTTTGAAAATTCAGTTTGCAGATTGGGACAAGCAGCCTCAACCAGTGCCAATGACTGCTCGTTTCTATATCAATTCACACCTGTTTAAAGAGATGCATATTGTATTGAAAAAGCGCAATGTCTATACCCCAAGAAGAAATTTTTTATCGCGATATCATAAAATGCTGCCTCTCCGATTTCCATTTTCTTTGACAACCCTGTATTCCGACTAAGTCTTTTTTGACCACCATTATATATTTCGAGTAAAATGAGATATCTGATCCATATTATAGTTGCCCTTTATGCATGTAATGCGCTGGCTTCCACGTCTTATGACAGGATTTACATAGTCGTAAATGATCATATCGTTACACAAAATGAGATTGATATAAGGCTTTTAGAGTTTTTGAGACAGAAAAATAAGGCTCAGCTTTCAGAAGAAGAAACCAGGGAACTTCGGAACCGCCTCGTTAACCTGCTGATTGAGGAAGCGCTGCTGGATATCAGAGCTGACGAACTAAAAATTGCACTGACTGATGAACAACTTGACGCCGAAGTGGATCATTATCGCAAACAAAACGGTTTAAGCCAGATTGAATTTGAAGATTTGCTGGAGAGACGAAATATAACCCTGAACGGATTCAAGGATAATTATTTCAAGCGGACACGGAGAACGATGGTGATCAATCAGGAGGTTCGATCTCAAATTGAGATATCAGATGAAACACTAAAGACCCTGCATAACACAGGAGTTGGGAAATCTGTTCATGTCCGCGCTCGGCACATATTACTACTGTTACGCAAAGACGCGCCAGAAACAGAGGATTTGAAAGTAAAACAGAAAATCCTTTGGATAAAGGAGCAGATTCAGTCCGGGAAATCTTTCACTGAAATGGTAGATCTATATTCTCAGGACCCATCGGTAAAAAGCAACCATGGCGATTTGGGTTTCTTTGGGAAAAATGATATGGTTCGTGAATTTGCCGAAGCAGCTTTTTCCCTGGATCCAGGAACACTCAGTAACCCGGTTCGGTCTCCATTCGGGTATCACTTGATTGAGGTTTTGGAAAAAAAGGATGCTCCGCAGGCATCATTCGAAAAAGTAAAACAGAAGTTATATCAACAGGAGTATCAAAAAGTATTTGAAAAAAGGTATCAGACATATATTCAAAACCTGAAGCAA
>JAOZRE010000079.1:9738-10573 GCA_029940215.1 bacterium
TAAAAAGCAAGAATTATAAGACGATAAAGGATTTGTGAAACGAAGATTCCATTTTCAGTGGATATCACTGACGCTGCTGTTCCTGCTGTTGTCTGACGCATTGTCAGCACAATCTTTCTTAAGTAACAGGGTAAAAACGCTGGATACCCCATCGCTCAAGATTGAGAGTGACGCGGCAGGTACTGCTGGGAGTAAGGCGGAGGTAAGGGAACAGGGAAAGAGAATCCGGTTGTTGTCAGATCCCGTTCAAAAATTGGAACCGGTGGAGAAAGATCAGGAAGATCTTTCCGCAGCTTTGAAGCCGGAATCGGAAGATAAACGAGAAGTTGAAATCGACTCAACGGAAGAAAGCCGTGAACCGGTGGCAAACATCAGACTAATAATGGAACAGGCTTCCGAACTTGTTGGCGCGGGGGAGTTCGGGCATGCAAAAGCTTTGCTCGAAGATATCGATCTGTCACAGGCTGACGATATTTCGAGTGACGATAAATTCAGGTTTGGTGAGCTGCGCCTTTTTCTTCTCCTCAAGATCAATTTCTTCCTGGGTGATTATCAGCAAATCGTTGAAATAGCGCCTCAGTATTTTGAGACCTATGGTAATGGACAACATTATTTTTTGAGCTATTACTATTTTGCAGCGTCACTGCACCAATTGAAAAAACCGCTCGAGCTGGTTTCCCTGGTGACAGAAGAGTTCTTTACAAATCTGACGAATCGAGAGAGCCAGAACCTCAGAGCTTATTTGATTGAAGATGCGATCAATAAAAATCAACCACTTGTCGCCTACAATTTTATTCTGGATTCAAATGGAGAGGTTATCGAGGGATTCGGCCAG
>JAOZRE010000079.1:10583-14948 GCA_029940215.1 bacterium
TCGGCCAGATCTTATCTGATATTTTCAGGAAGATTGAAGATATTGAAGATATTAACGTCATATTAAGCGAAAACCCCACAGAACATGTCAAATCCCTTGCGGATCACAGAAAAGTTCAACTGCTGATCAGGGATGGAGAATATAAGGCGGCCCAGGAGTTTCTGAATATCCTGATGGCGTCTGATCAGTTGGATGCCACAGCGCTGGCCGAACTGCAAGGATTCCAGAATTTTATTGAAATTGCGTTGAACACCGACCCATATAAAATTGGTGTGATCCTGCCCCTCTCACATCCCCGGTTTGGCATACTGGCAAGGCAGGCACTAGATGGATTGGAATTGGCCCTTCAGTCAAGATTTCGTAGTGATCATTCCATACAGCTGATCATAAAGGACTCCGCCAGAAAACCACCATCCGATAAAAATGGAAAGAAGATCTCTCTGACAGCGGAAGAGCGGTCTGCTCTAGTCAAGCGTCATGTCAGGGATCTGGTGGAAAAAGACAGGGTGATAGCCATCCTGGGACCTCTGGCGAAAAACACGTCGCTGGTCGCAGGGGAAACGGCTGAGTTATACAAGGTGCCAGTGATATCTTTTTCCATTACGGAAAAGATTGGAGTCGAGATGCCATTCCTGTTCCGGTTTCAACGGAATCGAATTGTTGAGGCCGAAAACCTGGCTATCTATGCAATGGATTATCTGCAGGCAGAGCGATTTGTGCTATTCTATACCGTTGACAGCTCAGGGAAGGGCTTCGAAATCATGCAGGCCTTTAGTCGGATTGTTATCGAAAAAGGTGGTCAAATAGCAGGGATCTCGCCGATTAAGTACAAACAAGTCGATTTTAAAAACAGTTATATGAGTATGACAGGAGGTTTCAAGAAGAAAAGAGTGGAAAAGGAGGATGGGGAAAAAGAGGAAGACCCCGTGATCGACTTTGACCTGATGTTCGTTCCTGTGCCCTTGAATACATTGAAAATTATCCTCGACTTTAATCGGTCTTTTGATGCGGAAAAGGTATGGGTGCTTTCTGGAAGTGGGATTAACATCAAGGAAAATCAGTTACTTGGCCACACACGCCAACTCAGGTTTATCGATGCATTTCCCATTGGCAGCACCAGCACCTTCTTACAACCGTTTTACGAGAATCACTGGCGGTCTTACAATTTCAGATCTGATTATCGCCCACCGACAAATTATACGATATACGCTTACGAAGCACTGGAGATCGTGGCAAAACTTTTGAATGACCCCCACTATCATAACAGGGAATCTTTGAGGGACGCGATCCAAAATCTGAAGGGGTTCCCTATTTTGACTGGCAGTGTGAACTGCGATCAAAACGGGGAACTGATAAAGGAGCTAAATATCTTAAGAATCAAAGGCAAAAAGACAATAGGAATGTTTTAATACTTTGATTTTCGCCTGTCTAAAGATTTCAAGTAGCTGAAGATCGGGGAATCTGCCTGAAGCACCAGCCTCGTGTTAGCACCCAACACCTGCTTATAACTGTCCAGAGTCGTCAGGAATGCATAAAATTCCGGGTCCTGATTATATGAATCCCCATAAATTTTAGTAGCCTTGGCGTCAGCATCTCCCCTAATCTCTTCAGCTTTCTTATAGGCACTCGATTCAATATCCTTCAACTGCTTTTCCATATCTCCCAGAATCTCAGCCTTCTTCGCCTCTCCTTCTGAACGCCGCTGTTCAGCAATTCTTTGGCGCTCTGAAATCATCCGGGCATAAACAGTTTCTCTGACCTGGATTGTATAGTTGATTCGCTTGACAAGGACATCCAATACCTCAATACCAAAACTTCCCGCGACTGTAGAGACATTATTGAGAACGATCTGTGAGAACTTGTCGCGTCCAACTTCGATGATCTCTTTCTTCTGTGTTTTTTCAGTGGTCTGGGTAAAGGTTTTGTTCCAGTCAGAGCTTCTGATGATTTCAACCAGGCTGTTTTTCGTGACGAAATCCCTGACAGACCCGTTTATCAAGTCATTCAATCTTGATGTTGCCCGATTGATATTATTCATCCGCTGCAAAAACAGCAGGGGATCCTTGATCCTCCAGCGTGCAGTTGTGTCAACCCAGATATACTTTTTATCCTGGGTTGGAATTTCATTGGGATCGCCATCCCATTTCAATATCCGTTTATCAAAATAGTGGGTTTTCTGGACAAATGGAATCTTAAAATAGAGGCCTGCGTCCTTTATGGTTTCACGGATGGGCTGACCGAACTGTGTGATGATCGCCTGTTCGCCTTCGTCGACAACGAAAAAACCGTTGAATCCAACGAATATAATGGCTAATAGCACAATTGATAAAGCACGTTTCATGTTGCTGCTCCTGTTATACTAATGTTTTAAAGGGTGTTTTATTGTCTTTCCTATTTTCTTGCCGTGGGTGATAGCGCATCCCCCAGATTTAACAAGGGAACCATACCGTTTTTGTCCTGATCGATGACGACAATATCTTTGACCTTTGGTAGCATATTCTTGAGAGTCTCAACATACATACGGGTTCGAGTTACCTCTTTTGCTGCGGCGTACTGTTTTAAGATGGCGTTGAACCTGGCAACATCACCTTGGGACTCGTTGACCCTTTCGATAGCATAACCCTCTGACTCCTGGATCATTTTCTTGGCTGTACCCAGTGCTTTGGGGATTTTGGTGTTGGCCTCTTTTTGAGCTTCATTGGCAAGACGGATTTTGTCCTGCTCAGCCTCATTGACTTCGTTGAAAGAGGGGCGGACCGGGTCAGGTGGGTTTAAGTCTTGCAGTTGCACAACCACGAGTTGAATACCTGATTTGTACTTGTCAATCAAATCCTGCATTTCATCGAGTGTCGATTCAGCC
This sequence comes from bacterium, assembly GCA_029940215.1. Classification (GTDB taxonomy): domain Bacteria; phylum SAR324; class SAR324; order XYD2-FULL-50-16; family XYD2-FULL-50-16; genus JAHJRI01. Next base: position 13,444 of record JAOZRE010000079.1, read on the forward strand.
AACTCTTCCCTGTTGTTGAGAACATAATCGAAATCCCTGTTCCCTACCAGCCTGCGGATAACTGATTCAGAGACGTCTCTCACAGCGGCACGTGGATCTCTGATATTAAAAAGAAAATTCTCAGCATCACGAATCTTATACTGAACGACCCAGTTCAGTTGAATCACGTTCTTGTCAGATGTTATCATCAAAGATTCCAGATCCAGCGCATTGGATGCCTGACTGTATGTCCTTGAGACGTTTTGTCGAAAGCCGAACTCCTCATTCCGAATGGACTCGACATCTACTTTGATCACTTTCTCCATAATAGGGATTAAAAAGTTCAGGCCGGGACTGGTGACGTTGCTGAATTTACCAAATCGTAAAACAACCCCCTGTTCATTGGGTTGAATTTGGTAGACCGATTGATACCCCAAAAAAAGAACAAACAGGATGACAACGATAATTCCGAAGTTCATACCGCTTGGGCCCTTGGCATCATTCTCGTTACCTGAAGGCGGTTTGCCTCCTTTTTTAATATTAAATATTTTTTTTAATCCCTGCTGAATTAGATCATCTAGTTCGGAGGGTTTTTTGTTGCGATCCCCCCAGGGATTCATGTTGTCAGACATTCAATTTCTCCTGAATCAAAGATTAAGACCAGTTTGGCTAGCGAAGGAAAATAATAACGGCTTGTCCTTCCTGATTGTTCTATTCTCCTTGAATCATAAAACATCTGTCAAGGAGAACCGACTAAAGACCGGGTGTCAGAATGACCTGTAGTTCCTTTTTCGCCGCAGTTGATATTTCGTGACGGCATGAACGTGATCCCGGTAATTATCTGTGAACTTATGAGTTCCGTCCCCTTTAGCGACGAAAAACAGATAGTCTGTTTTAGCAGGGTCGACTGCAGCCATCAATGCTGCAAGGCCTGGATTTGCGATGGGAGTCGGCGGCAGCCCTTTGACCATATAAGTATTGTACGGTGTCCGGGTACGAAGTTGTTTTCGGGTTAGATTGCCGTTAAAGTGTTTAATTCCGTAAATCACTGTCGGATCTGTCTGTAATTTCATGTTCTTTTTGAGACGATTGTGAAATACAGAGGCAATCAGTTTTCGCTCCGATGAGGCCCCGGTTTCTTTTTCGATGATGGATGCCAGAACAATGGCTTCATAGTAGGTGAGCTTAACGCTCTTTGCCAGGCTGGCATAGTTTTTGGGAGTATTCTCAAAAAAGGCTTTAACCATAGCTCTCAATACGGTCTGAGCGGATGTGTCTTTTGAAAACTTGTAAGTCTCCGGAAACAGGAATCCTTCCAAAGAAGTAATGGAAACTCCAAATCCCAGAGACTGAATAAATGCTTCCTGCTTGCTGTATTTGTGGTAGTCCTCAAGTGATCCCAGTCTGGATTTGGAAAGCAGCTTAAAGATTTCTGTCATTCGCAACCCTTCAGGGATCGTTACCTTTTTAAGGATAGTGGTTCCCTTGCTCAGCAGGTGAATTAAAGTGTAAGCTGATACCTGCCA
>JAOZRE010000080.1 GCA_029940215.1 bacterium
CGTCATTGTGAAAAAATTACTCCTTTTTTGTAATTTTTATTACCCTAAAATAAAACACACATCACAACTCAAGTTCACGTTGCATGATATCATCCAGTGTTCCACGTCGCTCAATGGCTTTTACCGAACCGTCTGCACGAACTAAGACCGAGGCTGGCAAACTCATTGAGTTATACTCATTCTTCATCGAATGTGAATAAGCGCCGACGCAGCCCATAATCATCAAATCCCCAACATTCAGTTCCTGGAATTCCCGAGGTTCCAATACTCCTGAACCATCGCTTTTTACCGTAAATACATCCCCTGATTCACACAGGTAACCTGCCACTACATATTGGTGTTTGCCATTTCCAGGAGAAGGATGACGCCTGACAAAGCGAATGGGGTGAAACGAACCATACATTGACGGACGAACATTATGATTCAGACCTGTATTAACAATAGCAAATCTATATTCAGGTGTCGTTTTTATAGCCTGAACTTCCGCAAGGAGTGATCCGCTATGTGCGACAATGTAACGGCCAGGTTCTATCTGCAACGTGATTTCCCTTCCCATTTTTTTGGAGAATTCAGCCATACCCTCTGAAAGAGCCTTGCCCCAATCTTTCACCGACATAGGTTTTTGTTTTGCCTGATCGTATACGACTGGCAATCCTCCACCAAGATTTACAAATTGAAGATCAGGAAAACCGCTTGCTATCCTAAGGGTAATATCTTTGATTCGAAGCCATGGCTTAATATCGTGACCACCAGAGCCGATATGTGCATGGACTCCAATAATTCGCAGGCCGTGTGCTTGAGCTATCGATTTAGCCTCATCAATTTGATCAAAATAGATACCGTGTTTGCTGCTTGGGCCTCCTGTGTTGGTCTTATTTGTCTCACCATCTCCCTCTCCAGGGTTTATCCGAATTGAGAAATCCTCGCACTCCGGGACCTTTCCCAGCAGCCGAATCTGGTCTAAAGACGTACAATTGATAAACACACCAAGTTTCACAAGCTGTTCGTATACGGCCAGGCTCGCACCCTCACCCGTGTAAAATATTTCCTGTGGCAAAAAGCCTGCTCGTATTGCTCTCAACGCTTCATTCAGAGAAGACGCGTCAACCCATAGACCTTCCGTACGGATAATTTTTAAGATGGCATTTAGAGATAATGCCTTGCATGCGTACCGAATGATTGTCTGGGGATACGTTATAGCTTCCATTAATTCACGGCATTTGCTGCGAATCACTGCTTCTTCAAAAACATAAAGTGGCGTTTCATAGGAATCGGCCATTTTTATAAGCCTTTCATCCTGAATCTGTGTCATTACCATTTTCAATAGGTTTTATTTGGGGTTAGGGTGCTACTAATTGTAAGTTTACAGTATCATTCATTAGTCCAACACGAGCACCACCCGCCGCTGTCTTGATTTCTGATTAATAGTGAACTTACCAAGTGCAATACATATTCACATACCACGGGCGACTACGGACAGCTTGATGCTTTTGTTAACTGCTGCTGCCAGCTTCTTCTTTTATTCGTTCTGCAATCCAAACCTTAATTATTGATTGTCTTGTAACACCAATCCTACTGGCTTCGCGATCTAATGTTTCAATAATCCAGTCAGGAAAATCAACATTAACTCGTCTTTGTTTTAGGCCGGGTCTTTTTTTAGTGGAAAGGTCCAAATGAGTTGTAATGTCTCCCCCATCATCAAATTTCTTATCTAATTCTTTAGCTTTCATAATAAATTCCTCTTTCACCTTTTCTTGACCTACGCACAGATATAATTCTGATACGTTTTTCTCTGATTGTGTAAAAAGCAGTCCAAAGTTTGTTATTCAACATGGCTATTAGAGCATATCTTGGTTCATCATCACTTTTTGCTTGGAGCTCAAGTCTATTGATATCAAACCATAAAGCTTTTGATTCCTCGAAATCTATTCCATGTTTTTGTTTATTTGCGTTGCTTTTGCCTGGATCATATTCAAATTCCATTATTATCCAATTTATATATAATACTTATACCTAAATTATACTTAATGGCGTTATATTTGGCAAGAAAGGAAATACATTTTTTTTTTACAGTTAACACTGGGATTTTATGTCCGAAAGTCAGAGATATGACCTCTTTCATCAGGGCAGGTTCTGCAACCGGTTAATCATTTCCACATTTCCGGCGATACTCATGTATTCATCATCCCCCGCGAAAACCCTTCCGGGGTCAGGGAATACATCAATCGGCAGATTGGCTTCGCGAACCTTATGAATCGACAGAATCTCGATCTGATAACTGGTCCTGATATCCAGGCTGCGGATCGAGTGACCGATGAAACTTTCAGGAATGGAAACTTCTGCTATAGAGCGCCCCTGCATAAATCGAACTTCCTGGTGAGTGTGTCGAACCTGGATATTGTTCAGCAGGGTGGTCGCAATACTCTTGCGAGACATCTCCTCCCTGAAAACATCAAGGATGTCCTTCTGCCAGATCATGCCCAGCACTTTTTTGTCATCGAACCGATCCACCACCGGCAGACCAGACATCTTGGCCTCAATCATCCGGTCCAGGGCTTCCTGACAGTCATGGTGGCGCATCACCGGCTTGAAATTGGTGTATACCAGGTCCTTTGCAATCGCCAGTTCCCGGAGATCCTCCCATTCAGAATAGGATTTCCGCAGATCGTTCAGGAAAATAGTTCCCAGAAGACGTTCCTTTTCATCCCGCACAACCAGATAGGGTGACTCCCGGGAGAAAAGCTCGTTCAAGATACCATCAAAATTCATGTCCTGTTCAATATACTCAATTCGGTTGGTGTAAACATCCCGGACAAAAATTGAGCGCATCGGATTAATCTCGGCGCTCTCCCTAAAGTGAATATTCCGGTCAATCAACCGCATAGTGTATATGGACTCGCGTGAGAACTTTGAGGAGAGAATCGCGCTGATGATACAGGTGATCATCAACGGCAGGATAATATCGTAGGTATTGGTAATCTCAAAAATCATGATGATGGCGGTAATCGGTGCCCGTGTCGTCCCGGCAACAATTCCCCCCATGGCCACCAAGGCGTATGCTCCTGAGGGTGCTGCAATACCTGGGAACAGCTTGTTCATAAGTATCCCGAAGGCGCACCCCAGCATGGCCCCCATAAACAGGGACGGCGCAAAAATCCCACCCGACCCTCCGGATCCCAGCGTAAAGGATGTCGCCATAATCTTGGCCAGGATAAGTACCGCCGCAAGCTCCCAGACCAGACTTCCATGAAGTGCCAGGTTAATACTGTCATATCCTACCCCCATGACCTGCGGAAAGAACAGTGCCGTGATTCCCACCAGCAGACCACCCAGAGTCGGCTTCATATATGCGGGAATCCGAATATAGCGATCAATCAGGTTCTCGGTATTGAAGAGGACATAGATAAAAAGATAGGAGGCCAGTCCGCAGAGGAGCCCCATCACTGAATAGAAAGTCAATTCAATCGGACTGACCAGGTAATAGGGCGGGACCTCGAAGGCCACAAAATCCCCGACAAATAGTCTCGAAATGACCGTTGCCGTAACAGATGAGATGACAATGGGGGTGAACTGGGCCACGGCGAAATCCATCAGAATAATCTCCACCGCGAACATGGTGCCGGCAATCGGAGCGTTAAAAGCAGCTGCGATACCAGCAGCAGCCCCGCACGCCACCAGGGACTTGATCCGAATCCCCGAAATCTGAAACAGCTGACTCACCGCAGATCCCAGGCTGGCACCTATCTGAATAATCGGGCCTTCACGTCCAACCGATCCCCCGGTTCCTATCGTTATCGCCGATGCCAGCGACTTGATCAGAGCAACCCGGGGTCGTATTCGACCCCCTTCGATCAGTACAGACTGAATCACTTCGGGAACCCCGGATCCCTTAGCTTCGGGTGCCAGAAAACTGATCAGGGGGCCAGTCAGGATACCGCCGGCAATGGGAACGCCGATCAGAATATACCAGGGTACCCCCATGATATTTTCCAGCAGGGTTCCATCACCCGGGAAACTGACATTTGAAACCAGCTGGATCATTGCCCGTATCCCGATAGCGCCAAGTCCCGCCAGTGTCCCGATGATAATCGCAATGATGATCATGAAGGTATGCTCTGTCATGCGGATCTTCAGGAAGATCTTCACAATCGATGGCCAGGGATTCAAGCCACTTCCTTTTTCCATTTTCTTCATTATCACCACAGTCGCCAGGCCGGACCTGAAGCCTTTTCGGTTTGTTTTCAATTACCATGTAGTTGTAGTTGAAACGTAACCGGTCGTTGACATTCAGTCAAATAGACCCAAAAACCTCCGGTAAAAACATCCACTTCATGGATGAAAATCAACAAACCTGCCACTTCCATTCCCCTGTTTGGCTACCTCTTTGTTACAATCACTTCAGTCACCCCATATAAATTTTAAGGTCCAGGGGACCTTGACCCCCTTCCGTAAATGGTTAAATGAGCTCTCAGAAAAGCAGACAGAACAGTTACCCCTCCCCCAGCCGTCTATCATTTTCGTTTGACGAAAATAAAAATGAGTGGCTTCCCATGCTACTGGATAGCTATTTTACCGCTGACAGGGGGGTATACGAGAGTATCCGCCGCCAGACAACAAAGGGTCGAAAACTTGCTTGCGATAAGGGATGTTCCCACTGCTGCCGATCCCATGTCACCATTCCGGTTTACCCGCTTGAGGTGATCGGGATTTACTGGTATGTCATCCAGAAGCTGGATAAGGAACAACAGGCAGCGCTGGCTGGGCCGTTGCGCAGTCACGGTAAGGGGGACCCATGCCCCTTCCTGATCGAGGGGATTTGCGCCATTCACCCGGTGCGTTTTCTGGCCTGTCGCCATTTTAATGTATTTGATACAATCTGTAACGAAGGGGAGGATGCCTTCTTTACCAGGCGGGAGGACGTTTTAACCCCCATTAAAAAATACCAGGACGAGGCTCTTGGCAAGATGCTGCCCTTTCATGGCATTAAAAGCAAGCCCCAGCGCCGGGACGCCATTAAAACCGGCTGGATCCATCAGCATGCCCAGGTGCTTCAGGAAATCGACTGGTCAAAACTGGCCGATCGGATTTCATGACAGACTCCGCACACCTTCCTTTAAATTCAGCTAGCTGCCATTTCAACCCCTACCGGTCCGCCAACCTGCTGCTCGTATCATTGCAACCGAATCCCTGAAAAAAGGGGTTGCAATTTTACAAAATATCGGAAAAGGTTAAACCGCTTCTTGGATCCATTTACATTCAAGTTGTATAATCCTTTTGGTATTACATTCGGTTCGGCACACATCGTTATATTCTAAGAAGGAGGAATATGAAGTATAGTGACAGATTCTGGAAAAAAAACTGGGATGAAGGCCTGGATGATTTTGAACCTGGTGATTATGAAACAACATTTGTTGAGATGATAACCACCACCTTTGCGGAGTTCCCCGAAAAGGTTGCATTAAAATACCTTGGGGTCGATATTACCTATGCGGAACTGGACCGTTATTCAAACCAGTTTGCCAATATGCTGATGGGCAATGGTTTTGAAAAGGGAGATGTGGTCGGCATCAACCTGCCCAACACCCCTCAGTATATCATCGCTGTTGTCGGAACCCTGAAGGCTGGGTGCATCGTGTCCGGAGTTTCACCACTGATGTCAGCCGATCAGATCCAGTACCAGTTAACAGACCTCTCCAGTACCGGGAAAAAGGTGGCGCTGGTAACCCTGGACGCAATCTTTGCCGGTATGATTGTCAATATCGCTGCTGATATTCCCCTGTTGAAGGTCGTGGTTACCACCAGTGTCGCGTCGTTCCTGCCAAAGATCAAACAGATCCTGGGAAAGCTCCTGAAGAAGATTCCAAGTGGCAAGGTCACACCACTGCCTGGAAAAGTTGTACTTGACCTCCACAAGGATGTTTTAGGCAGCTATTCCGGTGATTACAAGAAAGTGGACCTTACTCCGGATGATATTGGCTGGATACAGTACACCGGCGGAACAACGGGACCTCCAAAAGGAGCCATGCTGAGCCATCGCAATGCCGCTCATAACATTATGAGTATCTGCAAATGGGTCGGATGGGAAAGAGCCGCCGGCGTGCTGCTGTCCGGATTTCCCATGTTTCACATCGCTGGCCTGACCGTTTGCGAGTGTGCCGTGTATCTGGGATGGACACAGATTCTAATCCCCAATCCAAGGGATACCAACTACATCTGTGAGGCCATCGACTCATTCAAGCCCACCAGTCTGGTCAACGTCCCCTCACTCTATCAGATACTGCTGGCAGATCCTAAGTTCAAGGAACTGGATCATTCAAACCTGGGCCTCTGCATTTCTGCTGCTTCACCGTTTCCAAAAGAGTCGCAAATTGAGTTGGAGAACATCATCGGTCAGGGAAAGCTGCTGGAATTGTACGGCATGACAGAAACCTCCCCTGTTGCCACCATGAATCCTGCCAAGGGAGCGAAGAAACTTGGAACGGTGGGTATGCCTTTCTTCAACACAGACCTGAGACTTGTCAACCCGGAGACGGGTGAGGAAGTATCCATCGGGGAACCGGGTGAAATATGTGTCAAGGGGCCGCTGGTCATGGAGGGATATTTCAACAGACCTGATGCCACAAAAGATGCCATCGACAAAGAGGGGTACATGCACACCGGCGACGTGGGTATCATGGATGAGGAAGGATTCATCCGGATTGTGGACAGAACCAAGGACATGATTATTGTCGGCGGGTTCAAGGTCTTCTCCAGTAAGGTGGAAGACGTCATCTCAATGCATCCAGCCGTCGGCCTCCTGGCGCTGATCGGTGTGGACAACCCGGAACGACCAGGTTCAGAGCTGGTAAAGGCCTACGTTCAATTGGACCCGGCCTATAACTATGATGGCGATGCTGAAAAGCTGAAGGCAGAAATCATCAGTTTTGCAAAGGAGAAATGCTCTCCCTACGAAGTGCCTAAGTTCGTGGAGATCATAGATGAGATCCCGCTGACAGCTGTCGGAAAAGTTGATAAAAAGGTGCTTCGCGTCCCTGCATAGTCCCCGCTGTTAAAACGCTTTTTCTGAACCGCCTGTCTCAATTCTGAAGCAGGCGGTTTACCCCCTGCTTAAACAGGTTGCTTGTTTTGGTGATTGATTGTAAAAAAGCACTTGGAGTATTGCACCCATTTAAACGACCATTTCAAGGGAATTCTTATGACTTATGAAGAGATACGATATACCGTCGACGCCCCTGTTGCCCGATTAACGCTAGCAAACCCTGGAAAGATCAATGCCTTGTCCAGCAAAATGATTCAAGAAATGATCCATGCACTCAACATCGTTGCCGACGACGAATCAGTGAAGGTCGTGATCATTGCCGCAGAAGGCAAAAACTTCTGTGCAGGCCATAACCTGCCTGAAATGATCGGAACCGGTGTCAGGGCGATCAAGACCATTTTCGATGAGTGTACCCGGATGATGCAGCTGATCCATACCATCCCTCAACCTGTCATCGGTCAGGTACAGGGCATCGCAACAGCTGCCGGCTGTCAGCTGGCAGCCTGGTGTGATCTGGTGATCGCAGCTGAGAACGCACGGTTCGCTACACCAGGCGTCAGTATCGGTCTTTTCTGTACCACTCCCATGGTCGCTATTTCACGTGCCATCGGTAGAAAAGCAGCCATGGAGATGTTGTTGACAGGACGGTACTTTCCCGCCGAGGAAGCCAAGGCTCTGGGCCTTGTCAACCGCGTGGTTCCGCTTGAGAACCTGGCCGCAGAAACAGAAAAGCTGGCACTGGAGATCGCCACAGCCAGCCGCTTCACTCTGAGCATTGGTAAACAGGGTTTTTATGCACAGGTTGACCAGGAAGATGATAAGGCGTTTCAATTCGCCAAGCACACCATCACCATGAACGCGATGGCAGATGACGCCCAGATCGGAATTCAGGCGTTTCTTGATAAAAATCAGAATGTTACCTGGATAAACCGGTGAAAAACTGGCAAAAGAGCGCACAGTTTTATATAATGAGAAACCAATTGGGAAACTTTCAACTGAAACAAAGAGGCCGAGATGAGACTATTGACCCGTTCTGATTTTGATGGATTGGTTTGTGCGGTACTGCTGGTGGAGAAAGGAATTGTTGATGAGTATAAATTTGTACATCCAAAAGACGCTCAGGATGGCAAGATCGAGACAACTACTAATGATGTCCTGGCAAATATTCCGTACATTCCGGGATGCGGATTGTGGTTTGACCATCACTCCAGCGAAGACGAACGCCTGAAAACCGGTGAACTGAATTTTGAAGGGGAAGTCCGGTCAGCCCCCAGCGCCGCTCAGGTTATCTGGGACTACTATGGGGGTAGCAATACATTTAATAATAATCTGCTACCGCTCTTGGAAGCCGTCAATAAAACCGACTCCGGAAGCCTGAGCAGGGAGGAGATCCTGAACCCCGAGGACTGGATCATTCTTTCGTTTATTATGGATGCCCGTACGGGCCTGGGACGATTCAAAGATTACCGGATCAGTAACCACCAGCTGATGACTGATATGATCCAGTATTGCAGAACCATGTCTGCAGAAGAGATAATCGGGAACTACGACATCCAGGAACGCATCATGCGGTACTTTGACCAGCAGGACCTCTTCTCCGACATGCTGACACGATGCAGCGAGGTCAAGGGAAATCTTGTGATCACGAATCTCAAAGATGAGCTGACAATTTACAGCGGCAACCGTTTTATCATATACGCCCTGTATCCCGAGCAGAATATCGACCTGAGGGTTATGTGGGGCCGGAACAACCAGAATATCGTCTTCGCCTGCGGACACAGTATTCTCAATCGAACCAGTCAGACCGATGTGGGAAAACTGATGCTGAAGTATGGGGGTGGCGGACACGACATGGTTGGCACCTGCCAGGTCCCCACAGATAACTGGGAGACAATCCTTGAAGAGATTGTCGGACAGATTAACGCAGACGGTTAGTACGCCTTCAACAGACGAACGATTTCGTCCCCAACCTCAACCGTTGTGCTGCTGCCGCCAAGGTCGACCGTCTTGATACGATCCTCAGTCATTACGGCCGACACGGCACGTTCTATATCCAGAGCAACCTCGGTTTCGCCAAAGTGTTCCATCATCATCCGGATCGACTCGACAGTGGCCACCGGATTCACAATCCCCTTAAACGCAATATCAGGAGCCGATCCATGGATGGGTTCGAACATGGAGGGATACTGTTTTTCCGGATTGATGTTTCCACCAGCCGCCATCCCCATTCCTCCCTGAAGCATCGCACCCAGGTCCGTCAGAATATCACCGAACAGGTTCGAGGTGACAATCACGTCAAATCGATCCGGGTTGCGTATCAGCCACATGGAAAGCGCATCTACCAAGGCTGATTCCGTCTCCAGGCTTGGGAAATCAGCTGTTACCTGACTGAATACCTGATCCCAGAACACCATTGAGTACCCCAGGGCATTGGACTTGGTACAGCTGGTCACCATCCCCGGGCCCAGGGCATGCTTCTTCCGTGTTTCTGCCAGGTTAAAGGCATAGCGCATCACCCGCTCGCACCCTTTCTGCGTAAACACGGCTGTCTGGATGGCAATGGCGTCCGTTGTATTCGGTTTGAAAAAACCACCGATGGTCGAGTATTCGCCCTCGGTGTTCTCCCGAACCACCACCATATTTACGCTTTCAGGGGTCGCGGAGCGAATCTGTGTCCGGACACCCGGATAGAGCTTTATCGGGCGCAGGTTGACATATTGATCAAAGGCCTTGCGAATATCAAGCACGAGCTTGACCGAGATGTGGTCCGGAACCTTTTTGGCGTCTCCCACACTGCCCAGAAAGATGGCATCAAAATCCATCAACCGGTCAAGGCCGTCCTCCGGCATCATGCGTTGGTGTTGGACGTAATAGTCACAGCCCCAATCCAGACGCTCAATCTCAAAACGAATTCCATGTTTATCAGCGATCGTGTCAAGGACCTTCACTGCCTCAATGGCCACTTCCTGCCCTACCCCATCACCGGGGATTGAGGCTATTCGATACTTATTCATTTGATACTCCAGGGGTGATTAATCCAGTTCTTAGGGACCGTACAAAAATAACTTTGCATAGAGCCGACCACATAGGGATCGTTAAATGATAACTTCCCTTAATCTGTGTGTAAAAGTCCCAAGGGGATCGTTTAGAAATAAGTCCACATAGTCTGTGTGCAAAAGTCCAAGAAGCCGGATGTTTTGCAAACAGAATGTGGACTAATTTATAAGCCGACCTCTAAATACAGCGACCACCATCAACCTCCATACAGACCCCTGTCAGGAAATTCGCCTCTTCAGAGCAGAGAAACAGGGCGGCATTGGCTATATCTTTAGGAGTGGACAAGCGCCCCAGGGGGATAGAGGAACGGAAAAGTTCATATTTCTCTTCAGTCTCTTCTCCCATGAAGAGAGGCAGCATTCCTGTTTTACCTGCAACTGGGTTGATGGCGCAGACACGAATCTGTTCGGGAGCCAACTCGATGGCCATGGAGCGAGTCAATGATATTACCGCCCCCTTGGAGCTGTTATACCAGACCAACCCGGGGCGCGGACGAACGCCTCCAGTTGAGGCGATATTCAGAATAACCCCGTTTCCCTTTTTACGAAATTCAGGAATGACATGACGCGCTGAGAGATAAACTGCTTTAACATTTACCGCATAAATCCGGTCAAAGGTCTCCTCGTCCACATCCAGCATGGGTCCATTGCGACTGGTAAAACCCGCATTGTTCACAAAAATATCCACACCCCCGTAAGCCTTAACAGCAGCTTGAACCAGACCACCCATGTCCGCATCCCGGCTGACATCCGTCTGGACAAATGTCCCCCCAATCTCTTTGGCAATGGCCTGCCCCGCTTCTTCGTTCAGATCAGCTACCACCACCTTCGCCCCCTCAGAGGCAAACCGCCGGGCCATTCCCTCACCAAACCCCGATGCTGCACCGGTTATAATCGCCACCCTGTTTTTTAGTCGCATATCACTCCTTTGTTCTTATTCTCTCTTTCATAATAATAGTGAAAAATCAGTACACGCGCATCCGGCATAAGCCCTTTTCCGTTGGGAGACTCCTTTCAAGATGATCTATGACTCATTTCGCTGAAACCCCAAACTCGCTTCGCTCAAACAGGTGGGGTTTCGGGCACTCAATTTCGTCAAGATCATCTAGAAACTCGTCCAATCAACGGAAAAGGGCTTATGCCGGATGCCAGTCACAACCATGACAACTGACATCACCCATGATTGATGGCAATGGTTTTCAGGGTGCTAAACCCATTGAGCGCTTCCAGCCCTTTTTCCCGACCGTAACCGCTACCTTTGACCCCTCCAAAGGGGAGCTCGACCCCACCGCCGGCGCCATAATTATTGATAAACACCTGGCCGGATTGCAGGGCTTTGGCCAGCCTGAACTGACGGGCACCATCTCTGGTCCAGACGCCAGCTACCAGACCATAGTTTGTGCCGTTAGCAATCTCTATCGCCTCCTGCTCTCCTGAAAAACGAATGGCCGAGAGCACAGGACCGAAAATCTCCTCCTGCGCCAGATCATGATCCGGCGGCACCTCTCCCAGCAGGACTGGCGTGGTGTAGTAACCACCCTTTGGCACGTCAGCTGCCAGGCTCCCGTGGGCCAGTATTTCCAGGTCACCCCTGTTTTCCACAAAGCCGTTAACCCGCTCAAGTTGAGCCGGATTAATCAGCGGACCCGTATCATAATCCCCTTCTGCCGGCCCAACAACCAGCTGATTGAACCAGTCCGCCAGCATGGTGATAAACCTGTCATATATCTCGGATTCGACCAGAACCCGGCTACCCGCGGAGCAGGTCTGTCCGGCATTTTGAATTGCTGCCATGACAACCATGGGCAGGGCAGCATCCAGGTCGGCATCCGCAAATATCAATTGAGGCGATTTTCCACCCAGTTCCAGTGTCACCGGAACCGTGTTATCTGCTGCCGCCTTCTGAATCAATGCCCCCACTTGCCTGGAGCCGGTAAAGCTGATATGGTTGATGTTCTGATGGGATGAGAGCGGTGCCCCAGCTTCTGCTCCATAGCCGGTGATGATATTGACCGTCCCGTCCGGAAAGCCTGCTTCAAGCGCCAGTTTGCCAAAGAAAAGCGATGTCAGCGAGGCGTCCTCCCCCGGTTTGATGACAACGGCGTTTCCAGCGGTCAGGGAACCGATCACACTGCGACCGATGATCTGCATCGGATAGTTCCAGGGAATAATATGGGCCGTAACACCAAAGGGCTCCCGGATGGTCAGCACGGTATATCCACTCTGGTAGGGAATGATCTCCCCATGGGTTTTATCCACAGCCCCCGCATAGAACTCACAGTAGCGAGCCAGGGCTTTGACGTCATTTCTCGATTGGGTCAGGGGTTTCCCGACATCATTCGCCTCCATATGGGCAAGCTCCTCCTCATTATCGAGAACCAGTTGACCCAGTCTGGCAATCAGCCGCCCTTTCTCAAGTGACGGCATTTTTCCCCAGGCCCCATGAAACGCGCCATTTGCAGCGCCTACCGCTTTATCAATATCACGGCTGCTGCCTCGAGCCAGGGTCCCATATTGAACACCATCGTTGGGATTAAAAATGGGAATGGTACCACCCTCTTCAGCATCCACCCATTTCCCGTTAATCAAAAGCTGGTTTGTTTGCATATCAAATTTACAGGTCTGGTTTTAAAAATGCCTCACCAAAGAGACATATGCATTGATCAGAGTATTTGCCACTAAGCTCTTTTGGTTTGCTTTGAGGAGTTTCTTAGATGATCCCGGCGAAATGGAGCGGCCGAAACCCCAATGTCTGAAGACGTCAGTCCGAGTTTTGGGGATTCAGCGGAATGAGCCCTGGATTATCTTGAAACGGATCTGCAAACAGAAAGAGCTTAGTGGCAAATACGGGCATACACAACGATTAAGATTACGATTACGATTACGAAAGTCTCATATCACACATGGTGACAGGCAACACTCTGATCTCCTCTGGACTCCATTTCAGGGTTCTGCTGTTCACATATCTCTGTCGCTGACTGACACCGTGGCTGAAACGGGCAGCCTAGAGGCGGGGCATCGCTGAACACTATCTCCTTTTTTCCTGATCGCTCCCGCTTTTTTGATGGATCTATGTCAGGAACCGCTGCTAATAGTGTTTGAGTATAAGGATGCAGCGGATTTCGGAACAGGTCCCGGGTTTTTCCCTGCTCTACAATTTTCCCCAGGTAGATTACCGCCACCTCATCGGTGACAAACTCCACCACACTTAGATCGTGACTGATGAAAATGTAGGTCAGGTTATACTTTTCCTGCAGATCCATCATCAGGTTCAATACCTGCGCCTGCACCGACACATCCAGTGCAGATACCGGCTCGTCGGCAACGATCAGAGACGGCCTCGTGATCAACGCCCGCGCAATGGCTATCCGCTGTCGTTGCCCTCCCGAAAATTCGTGTGGATATTTCACGATGTCATTTCGGTTCAGGCCAACCTCTTCCAGGGTTTTTTCCACCCGTGCCTGTCGTTGCTGGGCCGTCAGTTTTTCCTCCAGGGTATCCAGCGGTTCAGCGACAATGCCTAACACATTTTTTCGCGGGTTCAGCGACCCATAGGGATCCTGAAAAACCATCTGAAAATGGTGCCGCAATCCGTGTAATTCTTTTGTCGAGAGACTGAAAAGCTCTTTGTCTTCATAATAGACCTGGCCGCTGGTGGGCTTGTCCAGAGCCATCACGATCCGCGCCAGGGTGGATTTTCCGCACCCGGACTCTCCAACGATGCCAAAGCTGGCCCCCCGTTCCACTTCCAAACTCACCCCGTTCAAAGCCCTGAAAGGTGGCGTCTTTTCCAGAAGCTTCTTCCTTGGCAGCTCGTAGTCCTTAATGACATTTACAATTTTGACAAGCGGTGAGTTCATCCCTTACCGGTCTGGTTAATCGGGTTAAAGCACCAGGCCAGGTGCTGGTTTCCCATGTCTATTTTCGGCGGGTCCTGAATTCGGCAAAGCTCCAGGGCATGGCCGCATCGGTCGGCGAAGCTACAGCCTTCAGGCCTCATATGAATTTCCGGCACCTGCCCGGGAATGGTATAGAGTCGGGTTCGCTCCTGTTCGGCCGAATGGCCGGGTTTTGGAATCGCGGAAAACAGGCCATGTGTGTACGGATGCACCATCTGTTTAAACACCTCTGCCGTCGACCCTGTCTCAAGCAGGTTTCCGGTATACATGACCGCCACCTGTTCGGTTGTCTGGGCAATCACACCAAGATCGTGGCTGATCATGATCAGGCCCATACCTGAACGGTCTGCCAGATCCAGTATCAGATCCAGTATCTGTTCCTGAACAGTCACATCCAGGGCCGTCGTCGGCTCATCGGCGATCAGCAGGTCAGGCTCACAGGCAATGGCCATGGCAATCATCACCCGCTGTCTCTGTCCGCCTGACAACAAGTGCGGGTAAAGGTCCAAGGGGAATCGCCGTACGGGCAATCCCACATCTTCCATCAATTTGCTGACCCGTTCGCGGATCTCTTTTTTCCCTATCTTCAGATGCAGTTTCAGGCTTTCCGCTATCTGGGCTCCAATGGTTTTAACCGGATTAAGGGCAGTCATGGGTTCCTGAAAAATCATGCCCACCTTGTTGCCCCGCACCCGGCACATCTCAGCAGGGCTGAGATCCAGTAGATTTTCACCATTCAGCAGAATTCGACCGCTGACGATGGATTTTTTGGGCAACAGCGATATAATCGCCAACGCGGTGATGGACTTTCCGCAACCAGACTCTCCGACAATACCAAGCTTATCTCCGGCAGACATCTGCAGGTTGATCTTCTCAATAATATCGATGGGTCCGTCTGCTGTATTGATGGACACCGTCAAGTTTTCA
>JAOZRE010000416.1 GCA_029940215.1 bacterium
AGTTATCCAGAGGGAATCAACCGATTCCAGGCCATCATGAACGCCTAGATGATCTTCGGGGGCTTCGGCAAGATAGAAGTGGGTGTCAAATCGTTTAGGCATCATCTCAGGCGTGATCCAGTGGGCAAACAGAGTCAGATGATCTATGGCCAGTACCAGGGACTCCGCCTTCAGGAAATCCAGAATACCGATTTTTTCATCAACCAATTGCTGGCGATAGTGTTTCATTCCCTTTAACCGCTCACCCGATACGAGCTCTCCCCCATCAGCTGTCACCGCAAGCAGGATGCCACTCTCTTCGTAGGTCTCTCTGATCGCGGCAACTCGCAGGGCGAGGGCAGCATCATTGTGCGCGTCTGCACCCGTGCAGAACTTCCGGATTTCGGGATCATGATCAGCCGGATTGGTTTTGCCGCCGGGAAAAACCAGAGCCCCTGACGCAAAATCGATTTGATGGTGCCGGACCACCATAAACATTTCGAAGCCCTGAGGGCGCTCTCTTCCAATGATGATGGTTGCGGCAGGAATAGGGACGGGCGGTTGTTGAGTTGTCATAGGTGGGCCTTTTCTTCAGGTTGATTTCATCAGGCAAAGCTGTACAACAGCTGGATTTCATCTTTCCAGATGGTGCTGTCAATGGTTTCGAGAATCAGGGGGATGCCGTCAAAGCGGTTGTCCTGAATGATAAACCGGAACGCGTCTATTCCGATTTCGCCCTTGCCAATACTTTCATGGCGATCTACATGGCTGTTTAGCGGTTTTTTTGAATCATTAAGGTGCATACCTCTCAGATATTGAAAACCAACCAGTTTGTCAAACTGCGCAAAGGTCTCCCGGCAGGTCTCAGCTGTTCTCAGGTCGTAACCGGCGGCAAAGGTGTGGCAGGTATCCAGGCAGACCCCGATCCGCGATTTGTCTTCGATCTGATCGATCAAAGCCGCCAGGTGTTCGAATTTAAAACCGAGATTACTGCCCTGGCCCGCGGTGTTCTCGATAACGGCTGTCACACCACTTGTTTGACTCAGAGCGATATTGACCGATTCAGCAATGGTCGCAAGGCAGGCATCGGGCTCAATTTTTTTCAGGTGACTTCCCGGATGGAAATTGAGCATGGAGAGTCCAAGTTGCTCACACCGCATCATCTCTTCCAAAAATGCTGCCCTGGATTTTTCCAGTGCTTCTTTCTCGGGATGACCGAGGTTGATGAGGTAGCCATCGTGGGGGAGGATATGTTCGGGTTCGTAGCCACAGCGGGAGCAGTTCTCCTTGAACAGCTTGATATTGGCGGTAGTCAGTGGCTTGGATTTCCACTGGCGCTGGTTGCGGGTGAACATGGCAAAGGCTCTGGCCCCGATTTCACTGGCATTCAATGGAGCGTTTTCAACTCCCCCTGCAATACTGACGTGGGCACCGATGGTTTTCATGCTGATCTCTATTCAATGAGTAATTTTTGAGTCAATTGTTCGCTCATCCTAGCCCTTTTCAAGCATGAAAACAAGCTGGAACCGGCTATTTTGAAGACTGCGCCCAATTCGTCAGTGGAATTCAGGGTGAAAAAAAACAACAAGACCTTGAGATGTATTAAGGTGAAAACAACAGATCGGAAGTATACTGGACTCAGAGCAGTGGGATTGATATCACCGACTGGTGAGGCTGCGAGCATAAAAGTAACGTGAACCAAAGGGTATCGATGAACCTGGATGAAATGAAGGAAATTATTCCGGTAGACTGGCTGGATCAACATCGGCAGGAGTACATTGATTTGGCTGAAAAAATCACACGGACGATCATAATGGCTGAGGCTGCGAACAAAGGTTGGCAAAAACCCCTGACTGACATGGCTGATTTTGAGGCGTTTATCGCCTCTGAGGCCAGAGACAAAGAGATGTCTGAAGTGAAAATCCGGCAGTTCCTGATGGATGCTGGAAAGATCAAGGCTCGTAATAACCTGTTTGAAAAATATTATGTGCCTCTTTTGCCTAAAGATGATGAGGGGAAATGCATGGTGTCAAAAAAGCAGGTACTTGAATTTATCCGGCACACTGTTGAAGGAGAATAATGATCATCATCACTTCTCCCTCCCTTCCTATGGGTCGGCTCAAAAATTACTTGGCATTTTGTCGGCAAAATGTCCGGTCTTTACAGGACTTTTGTGGACAGCTTATGCCAAGTTATGATTGTACGATCCCTATGTCTCCATATCTCCATTTTCTCTACAGATAATGGCCTACTGGCAATTCTGTTTCCATAAGGGAGTATTGATGGGTTTGAAAACTGAACCGGTTTCAACTCGGTTCTAGCCTGAATTCAGAAGTAACATTAGTGTAACGCATTGATATATAAGCCTACTAATCCTAACTATCAGAAAAAATTAAAAAATTAGTTGCTTTTTTAATTTTTTTTATGAAAACTTTACTTGGATTCATCCAGTGTTGTCATTTTAATTCAATCTTGAATTGACAAGTTATAGTGTTGGTTTCGAGGGTTAGGTATTTGAAATAATGCTATGCGAAAGCGATTAATGGATTAAAGGAAGGAACGATTATGCCGACAGGAACAGTGAAGTGGTTCAACGATAAGAAAGGGTTTGGTTTTATTCAACGTGATGAGGGAGGAGACATATTTGTGCATCACACAGCGATCGCCATGCCGGGTTTCAGAACGCTGGGTGAGGGGGAACGGGTTTCCTTCGAAATCGAAGAAGGGGAAAAGGGCCCCGCTGCCAAAAATGTCCAGAAAGAATCAGCAGAGGAAACACAAGAAGCTGCTGAGTAGATATCTCAGGATTTTCTGAGAACAGATCATATTGCCGAAGCCGTGAGGGCATCTTATAAAAATGCCCGAAGAGATCAGTCAATGTCACTAGCTTGTTCTATAAAAGATCACTTTATATAAGAAGATCCCTGTCACGTTATAAAGCTAAAACGATCGAGTTGTTGTCATAGCTTCTGTTTGTATCTTCGGCTTGTAAGTGAGTTGGTTTCAGCCTTTGAAGAGATACCCCGGATGTGTATTTCGAATACAAAGGCTGAAATTTCATGCCGTTAAAAAACGACTTGGCGCAGTGCCGCCTGAAATCCCCTCCTTTTTCACCTAAAACGAATTCCCCAGGTGATCCACCTCTTCCTGTTGTTCTTTCAATGACGCTGGGATTTACTTCCGCTAATGATCATTCCAGGAAATACGATCCATGGGGCCGATGACCTGGCGTCCGGTAAGTGGAATATTCAACAGATCCGGATTGGCAATGGTCAGGAACGGTGGAGAGTTCATGAAAAAAAGCGGCAGCTCTTCACTGACCAGTCCCTGAAACTGCTGATACAATCCGGAGCGGATCTCACCGTTAGTTTCGGTTTCTGCAGCTTCCAGCAAAACGTCTGCCTGTTCATTGTGAAAACCGGCTGTATTGGTTCCCACTTGATGACGAATCATTTTGGAGCTGTACAATTGATGGAGGTTGATGATTGGATCTTCCCACGCCAATACCCGGGAGAGGGTCATGTGATGACGCCATTTTGCGATCTGGATAACCCAGTCAATATAGCTCTGAGGGGGATCAAGAATGACGTTGATCCCGATTTTTTTCAACTGTGACTGGATATGAATCGCTGTTTGATGATGGGCTTCGGATGGGGCCCATGTAAGATGCGTTTCAAAGCGGATACCATCTTTTTTGAGGGGAAAACCGGCCTCGTCCAGAAGCAGCTCTGCTTTTTCGAGATCAGTTGGATAGGGGACGGCCCCTGCTTCGAAAAATGCGCAGCCAGGTGGTATCGGACCGTTCAGGGGTTTTGCGTAATTTCTGAAAAGAGTCTGGCTGATGGTTTCAAGGTTCACGGCATGTGCAATAGCCCAGCGTACTTCACGGTTTTTAAACGGCTTTTTCCGAAGATTAAATTCCAGATAGTTCATGGCACCCATCTTCTCATATCCGCTTGAAGTGACGGACAACTTGTCGTTTTCAGATAGAAGAGGGGCTGCCTTCACGGTGTCCACCAGGACCTCGCTGAATCCGATGATCGCGTTCAG
>JAOZRE010000417.1 GCA_029940215.1 bacterium
CTTTAATTGAAGAGCATTTGCCTGGTGTAAATAGTTATAAAGTGTTGGTTTTGATATTTTTAGAATTTGACAGATTTCCTTAATTGAGTTTTTTCTTTCACTATAAAGTCTGACAGCAACCTCTCTCTCCTGTTCATTTAAAGCTTTCGGCCGACCCCCTTTTTTTCCTCTAGCCCGGGCCGCTGCGAGGCCGGCTCTTGTCCTTTCTGTAATGAGTTGTCGCTCAAACTCAGCCAATGCACCAAACATGTGGAATATGAGTTTGCCACCGGAATGAGTGGTATCTATGGATTCTTGCAGGCTTTGAAAACCAATTTTCTTATCCTGTAATGTTCCAACCATTTCAATCAAATGCTTAAGGGACCGCCCTAAACGGTCAAGACGCCATACAATCAGCGTATCTCCTTCTCTTAGGTAGGATAAAGGGCTCTGTTGCAAAAAATACCATGAAGGAGTAGAAATCACAAAACAGTAAACTACCTATGGAGGTGATAGGATGCGTGATTTCAAATGGAAACATTTCCAAGGCGAGATTATATTGGGTTGTGTGCGTTGGTATTGTAAATATGGAATCAGTTATCGTGACCTGGAAGAAATGATGCTAGAGCGAGGTGTTGAAGTCGACTACACCACTTTATACCGATGGGTTCAGCAATATGCTCCAGAAATTGAGAAACGCCTACGTTGGTATTATAAGCCACGCCTGGACGAAAGTTGGAGGGTTGATGAAACCTACGTAAAGGTCAAGGGTAAGTGGAAATATCTGTACCGAGCGATTACCAAAAGTGGAAAAACATTGGATTTCTATTTGTCTTCCACTCGTAATGCCAAAGCAGCTAAACGTTTTCTGGGGAAAATCCTTCGTCGTATGAAGGAATATGAAAAGCCTGATAAAATCAATACTGATCAGGCTCCAAGTTATAGCCAAGCAATTCGGGAACTGAAAAAGGAAAACCTCTTAAATGATCATGTACTCCACCGAAAGGTTAAATATCTAAACAACCTAATTGAAGCGGATCATGGCAAACTGAAGCGTCTGATCAAACCTACATTGGGTTTTAAATCTATGAAAACAGCCTTTGCTACCATTAAAGGATTTGAGGTCATGAGAATGTTTAAAAAAGGTCAGTTTGATATATGGAAATACGACCAGGGACTGATGGGAGAGATCCGCCTTATTGAAAGACAATTTCAATTCTATTCAGTTGCATAACCACAGATGGTTCCAGGATTTTTTATACGTTTCAAAATTTTTGCAACAGAGCCAACGAGACTATTTACGAATCACATAGTACAAATCAGCACCAAACACTGGATCTCCGGATGTATTATCGGTTTGTACGTGAACAAAATAAAGTAGACTTCCGTCAGAGTTAAGTGACGGTGAACCGACCTGTCCCTGCAAGACGAGATTAGGTGCCTCCCACTCCGAGCCGTTGAAAAAAGAGCTGTATATGGCAACACCTATTCCATCTCTATCTGAAGAAAAGTACATTGTATTCGGATCACCAGCGGCAAACGCTGGTTGGGAGTCGTTGTCCGCCGTACTTATAGGGGCTCCGATATTGGCCGGTTGTGACCACTGCCCACCCGAATACTCAGAATAGTATATGTCTCCTTGGCCAAGACCGCCGGGACGGTCTGATGCAAAGTATAATTTGGTACCATCCGGGCTAATCTCCGGTTCACCATCGATGTAAGCAGAATTGACAGGAGTACCCAGATTTATTGCAGGTGAGGCTTCGGTACCTGTGAAATCCGCACTGTAAATATCTAAAAAATCATCCGTGGGAGCAGGTTGCTGGTAACCCGTGTTTTCTGAGCGTACCGAATGAAAAAAGATCTTTGAGGCATTGACTGCGTGCCGAGGGTGACCATCCCCGGCGCCACTGGCTGAGTTCTTGCGCAATTCAATAAATTTGGATTCGCTAAATTCTCCTGGATCACCTGTCCTGGTCGCATAGTAAACACCTGTGGTACCGGTTAGTATTTCATTATTGTCTGGTTCTTCAATCGGAGACCCATAATAAAAGAGTGTTTGGCCATCGTCAGAAATTTCGGAGTCGTCTTCAGGACAGTCGGTATTAACCGAAGGACCAACTTTTTGTGGATCACTCCAATTCGCAGTGTCCACTGTGACCGGCGAAACCAGATCTGTGCGGGTTAAGACCACGGTACATGCCGGTCGCACTTCACTGCCATATATGCCGAAACTTCTTGCGCCGGTTTCTATCTCCAGCTCAGTTTGCTCGTCAGAACAGGACATTACTAATGCAGCCGAAATAATAATCACGGCTATTTCTAGTGGATTGTTTTTCATTCTCCCCCCAGAACTCATTCCCTGATTGATGCGGCCTCACAGATATGTGAAGAAAAATAATAAAATATTGTAGTTTTGGCATTTGACAATATTTCTCGACTGAAACAGGCGGCAAAACTATCTCAAGGATTTTTTCTGCACTTAATCTGCCAAAACTGCCGTACCGGGTGATAACCAATATTAACAGCATCTCTGCTTATTCTTCACCGTTGATTCTGTCGAAATTCAAATAGGTAAGAGACAATATGGTCGACGTGTTGAGTATTATTTTTAGAAACTTGCAGTATTTTCGGTATGTTCGCGGTTAGCTTTGACACCCCCAAAGTTCTTCAGAAGATTGAATCCATACCCGGATACTGGCAAGGGTTCTGCAGTCCTAAAGATTTCAAAACCAACGTTTTATAACTATTTGCACCAGGCAAATGCTCAACAATGATTGAAAACGACAAATCCAGAAACGGATAATGCAGGCCCAGAACTGAATAATCCTGGCCAGTATCAAATAATCCAAGCCTAAAAACGGTTAATCCTGGTCGAGATTGACCCGTTAAAACGAGCCAGAGTGATTATGACCCCTGGCAGTTACAGCTATTGGCAGCTATCTTCTAAAAGAATCTTTTTCACGGTCTGGTGCTAGCTTTTTTTCGTTCCTTTTATTTATACTTTTTCTTTCCCATATAACAGCTTTAAGATCACGTTCTAGGGTTTTACCGTCTATTCCTTGCTGCTTCATTAAATGCGTAAGAGCCGCTTTTTTATCTTGTTTGATCCACTTCTCATTTCTATCCATAAATTCTGCAACCGCCTTTCTTCGGATCTTAAGAGGGCTGCTTGCAGTATTATCCTTTAAATCACTATTCGATTTGGATTTTGTATCAGAAAGATCCGAAATGTTTTTGATACGTTCGTTTATCTTTGGTATATTATGTTGTTGGTGCTGATCTAAAAGACCTGGCAGATCATTTTTAAAAACGCTACTGGCAGCAAGTTGGTTGAATTGCTCAACCAGATAGCCTTTTAATTCTTCTGGAGCTTGATCAATTTCTTTCGTGATCTCCGAACGTCCATTTACAACAGAGACAATATCCTGCATGTCTTTGCTCATTAAATAATCACCGTCGCCCCTATCTGCGAAAGCTTCATACTTGCAGGCTAGATACTCAGGTGCTCTAATAACAGAAATTTCTGCACCAGAAGGAAGTGTTGTTATCTTTGCATTGTCGAATGCGGCCCTGTACCATTTATTTGCAAACCCAATGGATTTGCTTTCAACGGGCACAACATCTATCAGTAGTCCTTTCTTTGCTTTTAAATCTGCAGATAGGACCGTCGATATCCTCTTTGAATCCGGTAGCTTTCAGCTGTTCAGAAAGATGATAAAAGCCGCCGGTTGTGACATCTGCGATCAGATCGACATCATTTGTCTTTCTTAACGACGTTAGGGAATCATCTGTTATGTGCATGCCGGTGGAGCTGCCGCCGACAAGCACCATTTTGGATGTGATTTTCCCAAGTTTTTTGAGCGTTTTTTCAAGCGCTTCGATGTTCGGATCATTATTTTTATCCATAATTTGAAAACCGTTTTTTTAATTCACCGATAGCAATATTTTTTTCCCTTGGCCCCTCTGCTCTGATCGTATCGACTAAAGCTAGCAGTTCATAAAGGTGTTGATCCTTTCTTGCAGC
>JAOZRE010000418.1 GCA_029940215.1 bacterium
TTAACGGTATTGAACAACAAGCTTTACTGTAACTGGATAGAAAACGAACAGATTCGCATAGCGCTGTACAGCGGCAATGACAGCTCTCCGGATTGGACCTTTGTGGAAAAAGCCGTACCGGATGCAGATGGAATTAACGTCGATACTTCAGAACTTACCTACTATACACAGATCAAAGTGCGTAACGGTAGATTGTATGCGACCTGGTCTGAACAAGAATCTGGCGGTGCCATATACCAGACTCGTGTTGCTGTCGGACGGTAAATGATACAGAGAGAAAAAAGGGGACAGACCCCTTTTTTCTGATAAAAGTTGACGACTTTTTCGCTTATGCAATATCCTTAAAGCAAACAAGTTTTGTTAACATCTTACAAGAGAGCGATACATGACAACACAGATTCATGGAAGTGCGATAAGGCAGATGGTCAACGAATCAACGGAAACCTTTTCCAGAGACTCGCTGGTTGCAGCAATCATAGAAAGATTTGGAGAGGAAACCCACTTTCACTCATGTGCTGCCAAAAATATGACAGCAGATGAGTTGATTTCATTTTTTGAAGATAATGGGAAGCTCAGCAGAGAAGACTATACATTTGCTGAGGGTCCCGGCCATGAGTGTAATCATTAAGAAAAAAGGGGTCTGTCCCCTTTTTCTCTTCTAGTGGATCGTTCTGACTTTGAGGCTCCGCCCTTTGATGCGACCATTTGTCAGGCGTTCAAGCACTTTATCCGCAAATTGTCGCTCAATGGCGACGTAGGAATGAAAGTCAAAAATATCGATCTGCCCGACACAGGAGCCGGGAAGACCGGCTTCACCTGTAATCGCTCCCAGAATGTCTCCCGGCCTGATTTTCTGCTTTTTGCCACCGCTAATGCAGAGAGTGACCATGGGCGGGACGATTGAGGTTGCTGGCAACTCCGGAAGTGACGCCATCGTTTTCAACTCGGGGTGAAACCCCTGAAGTTCTGCAATAGCCTTCAATTTATGCGCCTCCTTTTTCCGGTACAGACTGATTGCCAGACCCTCTTTTTCTGCCCTGCCGGTTCGCCCGATCCGGTGAATATAGACATCCGGTTTCGGGAATAGATTATAGTTAATGACCGCCTGCAGATCCTTGATATCCAGCCCCCGGGCAGCTACATCTGTTGCAACCAGTATGGAACAGCTTTTGTTTGAGAATTGAACCAGTATTTGGTTCCGCTCGCTTTGATCGAGATCACCATGCAAAGCCAGGGCACTGAATTTCTGATTCAGCAGCAGGTCATGCACATCACGGCAGATTTGTTTGGTATTACAGAAGATGACGGTAGAGGCAGGATGAAAATGTTCCAGAAGTCGAATCAACGCATCGCTTCTTGATGCCTCATCCACTTCGAAGCAGAGTTGCCGGACCTTGTTCCCTGTCAGAACTGACTCCACATTGACCTCAACCGGGTTCTTCTGAAAATCTGCGCTGAGTTTCCTAATACCCGGCGGATAAGTGGCAGAAAAAAGCAGCGTCTGTCTTTTCCCTCGTATATTCCGGATAATCTTTTCAATATCGTCATGAAATCCCATGTCCAGCATGCGATCCGCCTCATCCAGGACCAGGGTTTTGATATGATTAAGACTCAGGGTTTGCCGACTCAGATGATCTATCAGGCGACCTGGGGTTCCAACCAGTATGTGGGCACCATGTTCCAGGGAGCCAATCTGTGGACCTATGGGTTGCCCGCCACAAAGCGTCAGCACCTTGATATTGGGCTGATAACGAACCAACCTCCGAATCTCGGTGGCAACCTGGGCGCCCAGTTCCCGCGTCGGACAAAGAACCAACGCCTGCGGGGCATACTGTTTCAGCACCAGTTTGGAAATCAGGCCAATGGCAAAGGCAGCGGTTTTCCCACTCCCCGTTTTGGCCTTGGCAATCAGATCATGTCCCTCAAGAATCAAAGGCAGACTCTGTTGCTGAACAGGTGTCATCTGACGATAGTCAAGGGACTCCAGGTTGGCAACCAGGGCCGCAGGTAAAGGCAGGGCAGTAAACAGGTTATCGGTCACAGAACACTCGGATTGAGGATTTCAGAATAGGTTTCAGACGACCCGACACATTGTTGGAATAGCCCGGATCGCTGTCTTGAGGACGGGTGGTTTGACTCAGTTCTCCAACCCCAGATATTCATCATAGGTCAAATTAATATCCTCCTTGAGGGAGACATCAATATCCACAATGCGATTGGCTACGGTCTGGATAAATTCATGATCGTGAGAGGTGAAAAGCAGGGTTTCAGGATAGCGTTTTAACCCATCGTTCACCGCAGTGATACTTTCAAGATCCAGATGATCCGTAGGTCCATCCATCATGATCACGTTGGCCCCAGACAGCATAATCTTCGACAGCATACAGCGAACCCGCTCCCCCCCAGAGAGGACGTCGGTTTTCTTAAAAACCTCTTCTCCGGAAAACAGCATTTTTCCCAGAAACCCCCGCACGAAAGAGGGATCCTTATCCTCTGAATACTGACCCAGCCATGTCGTCAGATCATATTGTCCTTTATCAAAGTATGCAGCGTTATCCTTGGGAAAGTAGGCCTGAGAGGTCGTCACACCCCATTCAAACGAACCTGAATCTGGTTCCATCTCCCCTGCCAGAATCTGCAGCAGAACAGTTTTGGATAGGTCGTTCTCGCTGAGGATAATCACCTTGTCCCCTCTTTTCAGAACAAAAGATATATCGTCCAGCACCTTGACACCCTTAATGCTTTTGGTCAGCCCTTTCACCGTCAGGATATTTTTCCCGGCTTCCCGCTTGGGGGCAAAGTAGACATAAGGGTATTTCCGGCTGGATGGTGGGAGATCATGCAGTTCCAGTTTTTCCAATTGTTTCTGCCTGGATGTAGCCTGCCTGGCTTTGGATGCGTTGGCGCTGAAGCGCTGGATAAAACTCCTGAGTTCTTTGGCCTTATCTTCGGTTTTTTTATTGGCGTCGGAGCGAAGCTTCAGTGCCAGTTCACTTGAAATTCGCCAGAAATCATAATTGCCAGCGTATATCGTGATCTTGCTGAAATCAATGTCCGCGATGTGGGTGCAGACCTTGTTCAGGAAGTGTCTGTCGTGTGAAACCACGAGCACCGTGTTTTCAAAATCCATCAGGAAGTTCTCCAACCAGTGAATCGCTTTGATATCCAGGTGGTTGGTCGGCTCATCCAGAAGCAGGATATCCGGTTGCCCGAACAGAGCCTGAGCCAGCAGAACCTTCAGTTTTTCTGTCGCTGTCAACTCGCTCATCTGCAAATCGTGCTTTTCGGTGGGAACGCCCAGCCCCGCCAGAATAATCCCGGCATCGGACTCCGCTTCCCAACCGTTCAACTCGGCAAAGATTGTTTCCAGATCACCCGCCCGAACACCATCTGCATCTGAAAAATCAGCCTTGGCGTAAATGGCATCCTTTTCGTCCATGATCGCCACCAGCTCCTGGTTTCCCATCAGAACTGTTTTGATGACGGGATAGTCATCATAAACAAAATGGTCCTGCTGCAACACGGACAGCCGATCACCCGGAGTGATATTAACCGTCCCCTGTTGAGCCTCTATTTCTCCGGAAAGAATCTTCAGGAAGGTTGACTTCCCAGCCCCGTTTGCGCCAATGAGCCCGTAGCAATTACCCGGGTTAAACTGAATATTGACTTCTTCAAAGAGCTTCCTGCCTGAATAACTCAGACTGATATTTGATGTACTGATCATGTAAGTCTTATCGCTTATTAAGTTAGAAATAGTCGTGAAACCGTTTTTTATTTGGAATAACCCATGATAATAACATATTATTTTTACTAAAACATTGCGCTATATCTAGTTGTGTGACAAATAAAAAATATGCGCTCAAAAGACCCGGTTATTGTTTTTCCTATTGAACAGGTCCTCTTGAGTTGTGGTATTTTCACAAACCGGATTGGTAAATCCCCCTTTGAAGGGGGTCAGGGGGATGTTGTCTAGTTTTCGGTAATATCAAAGCCTGTTACAC
>JAOZRE010000419.1:0-1487 GCA_029940215.1 bacterium
CCAGAAGTAACCGGCGATATCCCGGGTTTTATCATAGTATTTTCTGCGGAAACTCATCGCAACAGTTTGTCCGGTTTTCAGCGACTCAAGTTCACAATCGGTAAAATCGAAATAGTACCTGCCGCCGCCATTAAATTCGATAGCTCCATATATTGCTGGCGGGTTAAAGGACGCCGCCAGGTTGTCGCCTGTAAAACTGAAGATATGGCCGATCTTATCGGAAAAACGTACGAGATCATAATTATCGGCCGCGTTACATTCAGGATTCACACAGACTTTCTGCGGCGGTAACTGCAGGGTACCACATTGGTTACATTTGCCGCCGTACAAACCCAAAACGAACTTGTTCTTCCGCCATAGTGCAGACCAGCGGGTCCAGAGGTCTTCCTCTGATCGCAGACCGACATCGACCGGTAGTATATCCCGCCAGACCAGGTATTTCGAATAATTATCCAATTCCGCTTTCTCGGCCAGGTGACCGGATATCCCTTTTCTTGCCGGCAGGTTTTTGATGGCGTCTGTAACTTCGAAAATAAGCGCATCACAGCCGCTACCGAAGCTCAGTGCCAGTATCTTTTCGCCGGGTCGTGCATCTTCCAGGGTTTTGGCCAGCATGACCAAGGAATGTGGTGTTCCGGTTTCACCAATTTCTGTTTGAAAGTTGGTTTGATCCTGCTCCGGCGAAATCCCTAAAATTTTATTGAGCTGCTTACGGGCTGCACCATAATGACAGGGATAGACGACCTTGCTGAAATCACTAATTTTCATCTGGTATTTCTCCAACAACCCATTGACGGTTTCAGGTACCAGCTTGGCAAAACCCAGGTCACGAATCCAACGGTCTTCCCATTGTCGATCGTATTTGGCAAACTGGCCGCGATAATGGTCGACAAAATCATGGGTCGTTGAGTAGCATCCTTTGAATTCGGCGATCACATTTTCCCTGCCGACAACAAATGCCGCGCCGGCATCACCGAAGATCAATTCCTGGGCTGAAGCGGGTTTACCCAAGCGGCAGTCGGAAGAGGTCACCACCACGTTATTCAACCGTTCGGATTCCACACCCTCCAAGGCGGAAAGCAGGGCCGATGTCCCAGCCTTAATACTACTGCTGAAATCAGCTGCTCGTACATTATCGCTGACACCCAAAGCTGTAGAAATGATTCCGGCATTCAGTCTTTCTTTATACGGCATACTGGTTGAAGCAAAATAAACGCCGTCAATTGTTGATCTGTCTATTCCAGTCAGAGCATCTACACTTGCGGCAACAGCCATTGTCACTGCATCTTCATCAAAGTTTGCCACCGACCTTTCACCACGAGTATTGACAATATTAGCGAGGTTGATCCAACCCATCACCTGATATACGTCACCCCGGTTTAAACGATATCGCGGTATATAACCGCCATATGAACATATTCCAGCCATTAAGCCTCCATTGTTTTCAGTTTAACGTTCAAAGTATCCGTTTTTATTTTCTTCATCTA
>JAOZRE010000419.1:1497-3603 GCA_029940215.1 bacterium
CATGCCACCCGTCATTTCGATGACTTGACCGGATACGTAGTTGGATAAAGGGGATGCCAGAAAAAAAATAACGCCGGCCGCTTCTTCTACGGTGCCTGCACGTTCTAAAGGAATGATCTTCTTCATCATTTCAATTTGAGAGCCCGGAATTTCCCACTTGCACTTTCTCGCCGCAGCGTTCCAACTGTTCCACATCTTCTCCGGCCTTTGTCAATCGTGTGTCGACCCATCCATAAGCCACGACATAGGATTGAACATTGTACCGTCCCCATTCTTTGGCGATCTTTTTTGTGAGATCACAAATCCCGGCCTTGGCCGATGAGTCACTCGAACTTAAGTTTTAAACCCTTATGCGTCGAGATAGGACCTCTCGTTCAATTTTTATTTCGCAAAAGCCTAACTGGACAATACTGATCATTTACTATTTTGTTGTATACGTCCTCGGTTTTTAACCTCTTCTCTGCGTAAAGTATCAAAACGAGAAACGCCTGACCGTACAGATTTGAGATGCATTTCTGTTTCGAGCTGAATTCCATCGGAAAGAGTGCCACTATACCCTTGGTCAATCAAACCCTTATACTTCCCAATGATTTCCCAGTCATTGGAGACAATATCTCTGGCCAGTGCCCTGCATGTCGGTAGTAGTTCTGCTGATGGTACAACACGATTTACCAAACCCCAGGCTTTTGCTTTGTCAGCATCCAAAAAATTTCCGGTAAATGAGAGTTCCTTTGCACGGTTGATCCCGACCAAACGGGGAAGTATTTGACTCATTCCCGCACCAGGCATAATCCCAACTCTGGCATGAGTGTCGGCAAAACATGCTTCAGGTGAAGCTATCAAGATATCACAAGCAAGCGCTAATTCAAATCCGCCTGTGATGGCAGGCCCGTTAATAGCACCGATAATCGGACGGTTGAATCCAGTTATAGCATCAGAAATCCCTTTGCTTCCTTTGCCAATTAAATTCTGCTTATGTACATCATCTATGAGAGCCAGTTCTTTCAGATCCAATCCACCGCAGAAGGCTTTTCCGGCTCCGGTAAGAATAATCACCCCTACATCTTTGTCTTTCTTACACGCTTCAAATTCTTCTTGTATAGCAAAAGAGAGTTCACTTGAAAGGGCGTTCATAACTTCAGGACGATTCATCGTCAGTGTCGCTATACCATGGCTTTTTTTTGTTAATAGTATCGATTCACTCATTTTAAATATCTCTCCAATGTGGCTCTCCTATTTTTCACAGAGAGATCCGAGGTATAATTCTGGTCGTATTTTGCATTGAAAATTTCATCGATTGCCCTACTATGGTGAAGTAATACTTTGGCATTAAACAAACGAATGATTATCATCGCCTTTGTCAGTGCTTTAATATCGAAAATATTTAAATTATATTGACTGTCATGTCTGCATCTATTTTTTTGTTTTAACCGGTTATTTCAACATTTTCTCAGTTAGACTCTTCCTTCAGGATGATTTTATCCACTTTGTTTAAGTCCCGAACATAATAAAAAGATCCGATAAAAAAAGCTGCAGCGCTAAAAGCCACAAAAATAGGCAGAACGCGGAAGGCAGTCAACAGATCATACCGATCTGAGATTGCGCCGACAAAGATCGGACTAAGTGTGTAAGCCAGAAGCAGTTGAAAGAATACACTCAAGCTGAAAGATCTAGCCCTAATGCCTGGGTGGACTACGTCCTGTGTGACAGCTGATCCACCCGCAGCGAAGATGGGGGCGGTTAAGCCGAACAGCAGGAGCAGGACGTACTGGGCAGTGCCTTTGAAAAAAACAAAGGCGACCAAAAGCAGTATGCATGAAAAGAGTGAGGTCAGAGCTGGGACGCTCATTCTGGCATTGAGCCATTTGCGTCTCAACCGGTCTGTAAAAAAGCCTCCAAGCGGAGCACCGATGATGGCCAGGAGGAAGATGGCGGCCGTTTTCAGACCAGCCTTGTCCATGGGCAAACCTTCGGTTCGGTGAAAATAGGTCGGCATCCAGGTAATGAGGGCCGAAGTGGCGAAGGTGTTGCCCACAAAGCCCAAATAAGTGCAGAAGAGCGAAGGCGTACGGATTAACATCAAGACGATATCTTTGAAATCTATTT
>JAOZRE010000419.1:3613-4001 GCA_029940215.1 bacterium
CTCAGCCGTGACAGTGCTTTTGACCACTTTTATGCTCTTATAATCTTTGATCCAGAAGATAAGGATGGCGACGATAAAACCAGGCAGGGCCGTAAGGCCGAAGGCGTACCGCCAACCTATGTTTTCGGCGATGACCCCGCCCAGGATCACGCCGATTGCCGTGCCAAACGGAAGTGCCGCGGTGAAGAGACCCATCATGGTCGCTCGCCGGCTTTCAGGGAAGTATGCTGCGATCATGGCATGCCCGCCAGATGTATATGCAGCTTCGCCGACACCTACGAATGAGCGGAGGAATAAAAGTTGTCGATAATTTTGGACAAATGCGCAGGCCGCCGCGGCAAAACTCCAGAGCAAAGCCATAATACCGATAACTTTTTTCCGACTCCAC
>JAOZRE010000420.1 GCA_029940215.1 bacterium
CTTTATAGGACTTTTGTGGACAGCTTATGCCAAGTTATTTTTGTACGATCCCAAAGGATGTCGGATGGCATTGTCAAACGACCATTCAGGCAGGACCGGGTAAACCCATGGCGATTTCCTTAACTTGTATGTTCTCTGGGTGAAAAAGCATAACGATCATGACACCTGAACAGATTGCAAAGATATCAGAAGTTTTCAGCGATCCAAACCCTCTGGCTGTGGCAGAAGAAATAAACCAGCTCAGCCGTGAAGAGAAAACGGATTTTGCAAAGGCTTGCTTTGAGTTGTCCGGAAAGGTCTCCAGTTCCCTATTGGAACCAACCTTAAAAGAAACATTCCAGAAGATATTTCAGGGTATTGGGCGAATGTTTTTTATCCGTTTTCCACAAGTCAACAATAAGCTCCGCAATGAATATTCCTTATGGCATGACAAGGTAAGTAAATTACGTGATGTCCTTATTTTTGCAAATACATCGAAATTCGATCTATTGACAATTGCTGAAAATATCATTGAAAAGCAGCTGAAAGCAGATGAGCCCTTCCTCTCTCAGTTTGAAGAGGTCAAGGGGGTCTATTTTGTCAGGGATCCTGTGAAGGTGTTTGAACATAACAGCAAAGTCCCCTCCGTAGTTCGTAATGGTGTTTTTGGTGAGGGGCCTTGTATTACAGGCGAGATAGAGTCCTCGGTGACTGCCATCCCGACTGGCGACTGTGACGCACTTTTTATTCCCCGGGAGAAGTTTCTGGAACTGATCAGGAAGGTGCCGGGGTTGCAGGAGAGGGTATTTCAGGACGTGGTGGAGCGTGCAAGACTCGGCAGTGTTCGTGCTGAAGAGCAGCGGCGCCTGATTCAAGAGATCCTGGACAATATTGGGCAGGGATCTTTCTCCATTGATAAGGCGGGGGAGATAGGAGAGAACTATACCAAAATTGCAGCTGAGTATCTGGGAGTCGATTCTCTAGCGGGGGCACCGTTTGCGGACCTGGCTTTTAGAAGGGACCGAAAGGTGTTGCGAAATTATTACCGGGCCCTGCACATGCTATTCAGCGGTAACCAGTTTGACAGTGCTATGGTGCTGGATCTGTTGCCCAAGGAAATCATAATTAATCAGCGGATTTTCAAGCTTCATTACTCTTTTCTGCAGGATGTTGGTGGGCATGTGGTTTCGGTCTTTGTTAGAATGGAGGATTTGACACTTGAGCGGGAGCTGGCGCAGAAAGAGGCCGAAGAGAAAAATATTCTGGATAAAATGCAGCAGAATATTGGCGGGTTCATGGATATGCTCAATGATGCCCAGAATTCCTTTAAGCTTATGGAAGAATTCGCAGACGACTATTGGGACAAAGAAGAGCAGCCACCGCAAGAATTTGTTCGGGAGGTGATGCGAACCCTTCACGGGTCGAAGGGCTTAAGCGGGCAGTTTGAACTGAATAAGCTTAAAAAAGTGATTCACTCTCTGGAGGATTGGTTTCTTAAGATTGATAATGAGGGGCTTACTGCTCATTATGATGAATTTATTGAGCTATTCCAGGTTTTAGAGCAGGAACTGCAATTCGCTTTAGCGTTTAAGGAAAACCTGGGAGATGGTATTATCAAGATTCTGGATGGGGTTTCGTTTAGCAAAGAAGAGTTTGCGGTCCTGGCCGAGGCGGTTAAAAACAGTGACATAAAAACGGCAACGACACTGATCCTCAGTCGAAACAATGTTGCTGCCGAGCGAATCATTAGCAATTGGAAAAAAGATACAGACCGTCTGGCAGAAAAGCTGGGGAAAAAGGTTGATTTCCAGATTGAGATTGAAGAGGGACTGATGGTGTCCAGAGAACTGGCGAAGTCCTTAAATGTCAGCTTGGGGCACTTATACCGAAATTGTGTGGATCATGGCGTTGAGGTTCCACAGAAACGGCAGGAATCCGGAAAGGATGAGACGGGTCGCATCTTTGTGAAGATCGCGAAAAACGGAGATGTGTTGAATCTGCAAATCGGTGATGACGGAGCCGGTCTGGACAGTGAAAAGATCGCTGCCATTGCACGCGGAAAGTCCAATCTTGATCAGGCTGAAATTGAAGGATACATATCACAGAATGAACACTGGAGAATCCTCTTCATGGCCGGCTTCTCATCCGCGGAAACGGTAACGGATGTTTCAGGAAGAGGGGTTGGTATGGATGCCGTGATGAGCACCCTTAACCAGATGCACGGAACGATCGTGATGGATACTCAACTGGGACAGGGGAGTGTGTTTAAAATCGATATTCCCCTAGGATAAACGTGAACCACCGCTGGAAATCAGCAGGACCTTAAGGGGGTTCGGGATTGTTCCAACCTACTTTGCTTCTGCCTTGAGGGTGGCGGAGGTGTTATGCTCTTTCCTGCGTGAGCTGTGGTGCTGTTGATAAACTGTATGATCAAGAGATCGATATACTCGTAAAAACATCCAGTGCCCGATCCCCAAAGACCTCCTGGCTATCCATATCGTCGACAATCTTAATGTCCTTTTCAACGGCGAGGTCAATGATATCATGATGTTTCAGATTTTCTCCCTTGCCGTTTCTGATAATGGCGATTAGTGGTCTCTCCAGATCTACCCCGCGTCCTGGCACGTTCATCACAAATCCCATACTGTCATCATTCAACACCACCAGTGATCCTTTGGGATAAACCCCCATTATGTGCAGAAATTGATCCCATGCTTTCAGGTCATATTCAATGCCGGCTAGGGCGTCAAGGTAGCGCATGGTTGCTGGAGGTGACCAGGATTTCTTGTACTTCCGTTTACCAGCTAATGCCTGATAGATGTCCACAATGGATAAAAGTCGGGTTTCAAATCGGACATCTTTGAAGTCCACACCAGTAGGATAACTGGAAAGCATGGTGGTGTCCTGCTTGATGTGATGGTAGTGGGTCATGTCAATTATGACGTTAGGCATGTTCATTTTAGCCAGTAATTCTGCACCGAATACCGGGTGAGATCGCAGGATCTGGGTTGCGCGACTGTTTTTTTCATAATGTTCTGTACTGTCGATAATCTCCTTCGGGATCTTTGATTTCCCAAGATCATGCAGCAGGGCACCCATGGCAGCATCATGCTGATTCTGAAAAGCGCTGCGACCGCCCTGTTTCTCGATGATTTTCGAGTAGGTGATTTGATATATGGCACCGACATCCACACAGTGGGAGTAGATCTGATCGGTCATTTTCAGACCGGCCAACGTTGCCATACCGTCGGCCGTATCTTTCTCTGTGATCAGTTTTGCAAAGTGCCTGATCTCAGCAATATTGCTTTTGCCTTTGCGGAGTTGATCCATGGATTGCTCGATTGTAGATGCGGCTTCATTCTTGATGTTGATGCATTCATCTACTTTTCTGATCAATGTGTTGGCCACTTTGGCCTTTTGATCTCTTTTCTCTTGGATAATGGACAGTCCCTTGCGTGGTTTTTCTGATGTCTGTTCTACCAGTTTTATCAGTTCCTTCAGATCTCTCTTCGACTCATCTGCAATTCCTTCGTATTCCTTTACCTGAAAACTGATCATTCCTCTTTTCTTCAGCTCTTTGATAAAGGGCTTGCTGACGTGTGTCAGTTTTTTTAATTTCGATGGAAAACTATGAAGTCTCACCAGATCATCCCCCTCTTTCAGATTTTTAATGGGGATATCCTGTTTTTTGCCGTATCTGACAATAATTGCCCTGGAATGGTCGAAGTTATGACGGACGAAATCGCTGGTAGCCTTGTCCATTGGGCGGTATCTGGAGGAAAAGTGGCAGTATGCTGTGATGTCCATTCCCTCTTTCAGATCATTTACATTTATCTCTGTCGATTGCTTTTTCTTGACAGCCATTGACGTATAGGCCTCATTTTTCAATTTATCAGTCTGTAATGCAGAATAGTTGCGGGCTTGCATTTCCTTCAGGTCATAGTCATATAGTCAGGATATAGTAGTGTGACTTTGGTTTTTCTTGGCATTATTTTTGATACACAATTTCGA
>JAOZRE010000421.1:0-2111 GCA_029940215.1 bacterium
TTGCTTTTGCCGGCGGCGGGACGGGTGGACATATCATCCCTGCACTGGCCATTGGCCTTGTCAGTGTGGTGCTAACCATCTACCACTTTAATCGCAGTGATGCACCGCAGCCTGTTGATGCGTCCAGGATTCCCATCGTCATGGAGCATCGGGAAGGTTGTATGGTTTGTCATGAGAAGATGACCGGGTTTTCCCCCTCACACAACCCGCAGGCAGTGGGCTGTTCCTCCTGCCATCTGGGCAACCCCCTTTCGCCTGAAAAGGATGCGGCACACGAGGGAATGATCATTGTACCCGGCAACATGGACAGTGTCATGAGTAGCTGTGGACAGAGCGCCTGTCATCATGACCTGGTCACAAAGGTGACGGGATCCCTGATGGCCTCGGGGCAGGGAATGGTCTCTGTTAACCGATACGTCTTCGGACAGACAGCTTCTCCTGATGGTCCAGGTCACCTCTCACATCTCAGCGACTCGGCAGCAGACATCCATCTGCGGCAGCTTTGTGTTACCTGCCACCTCGGATTTCCCAAAAAACAGTCGGCCCCCATCGACCAGACCTCCAGGGGTGGGGGCTGCACCGCTTGTCACGTAGAGTATACGGATAAGGCAAGCAGCCAGATGGCTGTGTATCATGAGTTCGGGGAGCTTCCGCGAATTCATCCTGCCCTGAATATCAAACCGGATAACGACAGATGCTTTGGATGCCATAGCCGTTCCGCCAGAATTTCTTTGAACTATGAGGGATGGCACGAAACCATGCTCAAGGCTAAAAAGCTGAAGCATCCCGAGAAGTACCGCATTCTTCAGGATCGCCGTGTCCTGACACAAAAAGGAGCTGACGTCCATCACGAGAAGGGCATGCTCTGCATCGACTGCCATACTGCCCGGGATGCCATGGGAGATGGTACATCCTATAACCACCAGGGAGAGCAGGTGGAGATCTCATGCCTGGACTGTCACAACCGGAATCCCGGCCCTTTTGTTGATTTCAAAGCGCTAGATTCCGATTCCGTTAAAATTCTGCAACTGCGCAACATTTCCAGCCGAAAAACAGATCAATACCTGCTGGCCCACAAGACCGGAGAACCCCTTATTAATCTGACACGGGGTTCAGACGGAAGGGTGCAGTTCAGCGGAAAGGGTGACAACCAGGCCAGGGAATTGAAAGCCCAGGCAGAGGCCTGTACCGACATAAATGGACATGAAAGATTGACCTGCCAGACATGCCACACTCAATGGGCGCCAAATTGTATCGAGTGTCATACCCAGTACATGCCAGGCAAAAAACGAAGGGATCATTACACCGGTGAGAAGGTGCAAGGGGTCTGGAAAGAGTACAAAGGGGATATGAGGGCTGCACCACCGGCCCTGGGTGTCCGCCGGGATAAGCGGTTGAACCGGGACGTGGTCGACACCTTTATTCCAGGCATGATTTTGACCATTGGTGGCCTCCTGAACAACAAGCCTGACCAAAACGCTTTCAACCGGAAGCAGCCTGACCAGTTTCAACTGTTCAGGAGAATGTTCTCCCCGACCTTTTCCCACACGATTCAGAAAGAAAGCCGCTCCTGTCAATCATGTCATCAGGATCCCTGGGCAGTGGGATTGGGAAAGGGAACGATTGAATACCAGGCAGCCGATAAACTCGACCGTCAGATACCAATGACCTTTGTTCCTGAAAGTAGTCGTCATTCCGCGGACAGTCTGCCACGTGATGCCTGGACCGCCTTCTTAAAAACCAGAACACGCCATACAGCTACCCGGACGGGATCACGCCCCTTCAACAAGCAGGAGCAGCAACGCATCCTGGAGGTTGGACAGTGCCTCCTCTGCCACAAAGCGACCGCTGCTAACACCAGCAGAATATACAAGCGGTTCAATCAGGCCATGGCCGCCAGAAAACCGCCGTGTCTGAAAAAACCGGACCGGCTCCCCGAAAATTGAAGTCCTGATGCTGATAAACGATTTGCAGGCAATTTTACAGCCGTTTTTATGGTGACACCCACCTGGGTAAACCGCTACAATGTGCGTTTGTGGGAGAAAACCTTTCTCCTGACTGTCAGAATCACACACTTACGCACCTTAAAGAATCATGACCCTGTTGCCGGT
>JAOZRE010000421.1:2121-3989 GCA_029940215.1 bacterium
GATTTGTCGACACGGTCATGACAGGAAATTACAGTGCGGAAACGCTGGCAGCCGTTTCAAGCAGCCAGCACATGGTGATGCCTCTGATCATGTTTATCGCGGCTGTTATCAGCGCCGGCCAGGCGATCACGGCGCAATACGTCGGTGCTGGTAGAACAAAAACAGCTATTGGCCGGGTATCAGTCCATAGCCTTTGGATCGGCATCTGCTTTTCCATACTCCTGGTATTCTATGCCCGCTTTTCCCCGATATTCCTTCCGTTTTTCGGGTTTGAGCCTCCGGTTATCCACCTCGCTCGAGCCTACCTCAACGCTTTTGCCTGGGGGTTACCGGGAACCGTCATTTTTATTGTTTTCGCCAGCTTTTTCGCTGGTATTGCCCGACCAATGCTGACCATGGTGGTCAGCTTTATCATGTTACTTATGAACATCGTCGGGAATTATACCCTTATCTACGGCCGATTCGGATTCCCGGAGATGGGAGCTGAGGGAGCCGGTTGGACCAGTACTTTGGCGGCATGGACAGGCGCAATTGCCATTCTGATCCTGACAGCCTCCCATAAAGAGTTCCGAAAATATTTTTCCCGACGATCAGCCTTCAGACTGCACGGGCTGCTGGTCGGTCAGATATTGAAGATCGGCACCCCCAGCGGCTTTTCGATTATCTTTGAGGCTACTATGTTTGCGGTATTCTCCCTGCTGATGGGCCGATTCGGTGTCATTGTACTCTCCGGCAGCCAGATTGCATTGAGCTGCGCATCGATCACCTTCATGATCCCACTGGGACTCTCCTTCGCCATTACCACCAATATTGGCTTTTATTTAGGCCAGCAACGCTATCGCCAGGCCCGACTTGCCGGGCTGGCGGGATATGCAGTCAGTATCGGCTGCAGTCTGTTTTCAGCTTCCATCCTGATTCTGTTTAACCGGCAGATCGCAGCTGTTTATACCAACAACACCGAGGTAATTGCCATCACCGCCGGTCTGTTAATGTTTGCAGGTATTTTTCAGCTTTCCGATGCCCTGCAGGTCGCCGGCATGGGAATTCTGAGAGGGTACAAGGACACCCGCATTCCCATGCTGTCCAACCTGGTATCCTACTGGGCTGTGGGTATGACCCTGGGCGTCCTGTTGGGATTTCAGTTTGAACTTCAGGCAGAAGGAATGTGGATTGGTATCATCATCGGTCTCTCGGTAGCAGCCGTACTCCACGGACTTCGCTTCAAATCCGTCTCCAGTCGCTGGATTCAACATGAGAACAGCCTACCATGAGCCCAAGTGAGCCATGCCCCTGTGGAAGTGACAGGAGCTACCAGGAGTGCTGCAAACCCCTTCATAAGGGACAGACCAGGGCTTCAACCGCAGAACAACTGATGCGATCCCGTTACTCCGCATTCAGCAAGGGGCTGGTAGAATACCTGCTTGAAACCCTCCACCCTTCCAAACGCACTGAAAATGATCGCCTCTCACTGCTGAATACCATCAAAACCTGTCAATGGCTCAAACTGGAGCTACTTGACACCATTGCCGGAACCGCTGAAGACTGCTTCGGTTTTGTGGAGTTTGTCGCCTACTTCAAGGAGAAAAAGGTCAGCGCCATGCGGGAAAAATCCCGGTTCATCAAAGAGGAAGGGATCTGGTTTTATGTGGACGGCGAAGCGAAAAAGCCGGAGCCGTCCGGCAGAAACGATCCCTGCTGGTGTGGAAGCGGTAAAAAAAACAAGAAATGCCACGGCGTTTTGGCATGATATAACCAATTGTTTATTTTGATCTATCACAGGATTATTGTATATTTTTCGATAAATTCCTAGCTACAGCACCGCCGGAAAGCGGGTAGAAAGCGAAAAAAGAAACCTAAATCTGCAAAAT
>JAOZRE010000422.1 GCA_029940215.1 bacterium
AACAATTTACCTGTTGAAATTTTAATTTTATAAAGCTTTAAACGGGAAATACGGGACCGTTATTTTTAGGAGGAGGGTGATTTTTGGATTGATGGATTGAACTATTCGACCCTGAAGGAACGCATCCCTGAAATATTCAAGAATATTTCAGAAGAAACTCGGCGAATTGCATATATTATTAATGAATTGAAGGAGTTTGCCAGTGAGAAATCTCCGGATCCGTTTTTCACTACCAAACGCGATATTGGAGGAGTCGGTCTGGGTCTGTCCATCACTTCTAATATTGTTTTCGATCATGGTGGAAAATTGGAGTTTAACCCCGGAAAAAAGCGGGGGGTTCGAACGGTTATGACGCTTCCTGTTAGAAAACTCCTATAATAATAATAATATAATAACTGGAGGGTGGCAGTTGCTGAACCACCATGCTATAGATAGAAACGCTATCAGCAACATTGCCAGTCATGTGTGTTCGCTCCGGAAAAAACGACTGTTTTCGAATCGCACCCTAATGGTTTTTCAGTATGTTAAATGAGATATACCCACAGGATCCTGTTCTCATAGTTGATGACGAATCGGTAATCACAGATGGATACGAGTTGATGCTCAACTCGGCAGGGATTTTAAATACGGTTGTGACCAATGATAGCCCGGAAGCCCTTGCATACATCAAGAAAAATCGGGTTTCAGCTGTGTTGCTGGATTTGTATATGCCAAAGATGTCCGGAGAGGAGGTTCTATCCCAGGTTGCCGAAACCTATCCTGATATTCCGGTCATCGTAATTACCGGACTGAACCAGATTGACGTAGCCGTTAATTGCATGAAACTGGGGGCGTATGATTACATGGTCAAACCGGTGGAAGTACAGCGGATAATCACTTGTGTCAGGCGAGCCATTGAAAGCCAGGAGATGAAAAATGAATACCAGACGTTTCGGCAGCTGGTATTCAACAACAACCTCAATCATCCAACCGCATTTTCCAAGATCATTTCCCAGAACAGTACCATGCGCTCGATCTTTCAATATGTTGAGGCCATAGCCGGAACCAATAAACCGATATTGATTACCGGGGCGTCAGGTGTAGGCAAAGGGTTGCTTGCGAATGCCATTCACGAAGTGAGTAAGCGCCAGGGTGAATTTGTCTCGGTTAATATTGCCGGATTGGATGACAACCTGTTTTCCGATTCACTGTTCGGGCACGAAAAAGGTGCTTTCACCGGGGCGGATGCAAGTCGTCAGGGCCTGATTGAGAGAGCAGCTCAAGGCACCCTTTTTCTGGATGAAATTGGTGATCTCAATCCTGTCAGCCAGATCAAGTTGCTGCGGTTACTGGAAGAGAGAGAATATTACCCGGTTGGATCGGATATCCCAAGGGAGGTTAGCGCGCGCGTGATCGCTGCAACCAATCGGGATATTAACCAGATGCAGGCCAGCGGGGAATTTCGGACCGATCTTTACTATCGTCTGCAGACGCACCATATTCACCTTCCTGATCTGATGGAACGTAAAGATGACCTGTTCATGCTGGTTGAGCATTTCCTGGATGATGCGTCAAATGAGCTGGGTAAAAAACGACCGACACCTTCAAAGGAATTGTATACACTCCTGGGAAGTTATCATTTTCCGGGTAATATCCGGGAACTGCAATCGATGATCTATGATGCCGTTAGCCACCACCAGTCAAAAATGCTCTCCATGAACAGGTTCAAGGAGCACATTGCAAAACACCGGTCCACTGACATACCTGAAACGCTGCATGAATCGGATACCGTCGATTTTTTCT
The DNA here is from genome assembly GCA_029940215.1 of bacterium. Lineage (GTDB taxonomy): Bacteria > SAR324 > SAR324 > XYD2-FULL-50-16 > XYD2-FULL-50-16 > JAHJRI01. The sequence continues at coordinate 1,783 of JAOZRE010000422.1, forward strand.
CCTTCTTCAAAAACCTGCCAACCCTCAAAACGGCCAGGGAAATGCTGATTGAAGAGGCGGTGCGGCGATCAGACGGCAATAAGGCCGCTGCAGCTGAAATTCTGGGGATCAGCAGGTCTGGTCTTGCAAAAGTTCTAAAGCGCATTGAAGGGGTGTGACGTTTGTCACAAATGCTACTTTTTGGCTTACAGTATCTAAAATGCTGAATAAATGGGAGTATTTCAACTAATTTGACGGATCTTTGGTTATATTCGTCCCAGCACTTCGATTGATTTCTTGCCTGATCCCCGATTGATGAAGCCCCGCGTATACTGCCAGTTTCTCTCCACTACAATGAATGGCACGATTGTCGCAGATATATCCTTTCCTGCGATTAATAACTAACCGTTTTAAAATAGCGAAAAATGTATAAGAGCGAATCGAAGGAGCCACAAAATCGAGCTGAAATTGGGTTGGAGAGTGAACAGAAATATTTCAGACTTCCCTCTTCCACGAAGAGCATTGGTTCGGCAATTCAGGAGCTTAACCGCTTCCTGAAGAGGTATAACGTCTCAGAACTATCGACAACACAGGCAACGATCATATTACGGGAATTGATGGTGAATGCCATTACCCATGGAAATAAAGGGAATGCAGCCTCTCCCGTGAACGTTTTACTGGAGCATGTCAAAAGCAACGAGTTCAAAATCGTTGTGGAGGATATGGGATCCGGCTTCAATTATGCGGCCATTGATACCTGTATTCCTGACAACCCCAGAAGTATCCCCAATAGGGGCTATGCATTGATTGAAGCCTATTCGGACCATTTTGAATTTAATGATAAAGGTAACCGGGTGGAAGCTTATTTTTCTGTCTAGCTGATTTTCTCAGCCGGTTTACCGTATTAATCTGAAATGATTTAATAAGAATGTCTGGAGGAAGTACAATGAAAAAGTCTCTTTTGATGATGATTATGCTGGTATTTTTAATTTCAAGTTCCAGCCTGTTTTTCAGCGGATGCAGCAATTCCAGCAAGTCTAGCAGGTCAAGCAACGCAACCCAGTATGCCAGACAAAAAAATAAGTGCATGACCACCAGGCCCACGTCTCGTGGACCTCTGAGGAAGGTGGCTTGCTGGTAAAATTGGATTCAATGGGGTCCTGTAGCAAAGCAGGTTGTGCGGACGGTAGCTGGCCCCTTTCATTCACTAATTGTTAGAAAGAAAATCCACTAAAGATGTTAGAAAAAGACAGTCGATTTGTACAGGCCAAGGTCAAGGTCGCTGATCTGAAAAAGGGGATGGTCATCAGGGCCTATTCCAGATTCAGTGATCAATATACGGCAATGGATGCGGCCACCTGTGAATTTATCAGGCACAATTTCAAGGGAACGCGATCTGTTATCATGCGGGATGGTAAGAAAGTCAGCATCAATGTCAAATACGTCAAACAGGGCGACACCCTGATGGGTATCTATGACTTTCCGCCGAACCTGCAGAGAATTACCATTGTCACCAAAGATCTTGCCGGGGCGCTGGGAAAACGGGGAATGCTTGAATTTGTGACTGTGCAGCCCAAACTGATCCGGAACAAGGCCCGGAAAGATTTGAAGGAACTGGTTCAGATTGTTGAGCAGACGGTCAAATCTGAAAAAAAACCCGTTAAGAAAAGTCCGGCCAGGGGAAAAACACCTTCCGCCAGAATTGCAAACGAACTGATCGACAGCGTACAGCAGAGTATTCCGATTAGAAGTGAGACCTCTTCGTCCATCGAAGATGAAATGGAAAATGCGAGGAGAGGAAAACTGGGAGTTAAGGCGATCGAGGAGAGCGTTAATCAGGTAATGGCCAACCGGTCTATTGATGCCATGCTGGCAATCTCCAGTATGATCAACAGCCAGCAGACTTATGATCACTGCGTCGATGTGGGGGTTATTTTTCAATCGGTTTACTTGAAGATTCAAAAGAAGCGAAAAAAGAAAAGCGTGTTTGAAAGCGAGAGCCAGGTCATGCTGAGCGCTTTTCTGCACGATTTTGGAAAATCGGTGGTTCCACGCGAAATTCTGGATAGTCGGGAGAATTTTGACAAAAACAGTCGAGCCATGCAGATTATTCGATCCCATCCTGAACATGGCGCCCGGCAGTTGGAGTCTCTGGATATGCCGAAAGTAATAGTGGACATGGCCCGTTTTCATCATGTGAAAATGGACAATGACATGCTCACTAGT
>JAOZRE010000081.1 GCA_029940215.1 bacterium
CGTTAATCCAAAAATATCAGTTACTGACTTGGAAACCCGTTCTGTTGATATGGTCTCCAGCTCAGATATTTTCATACCTATTAAACTTTTACAGGACGCAGCGTGATAGAAGAAACCATTCTGAAAACGAATATTTTGTCGATTATCGCGTCTGGACTGGTGATGGCTCTAATGGGTATGGTGCTCTACTATTTCCGGGAAGCAGCAGCCCCTCATATGTGGTATCTATTGACGATTCCACCAGTTTGTGTAGCAGCCTATATTTATGTTTTCAACATGTATCGTAAATTTAATGGAAAGCCGCCACAACCCCATACCAGTCTGCTGTTCGACCTGTTTACAGCTACCCTGACGGCAGCTGGTATTTTTCTGGCTTTTTCAACACTGTTGATAATCATAATCTCCTTTTTGAACCAGTCATGAAATGCGCTGGCTAACGCCCGCCAGATCAACTGCACACGCCAAATACTCATCGCAATGACGCAAGAACAATCACTAGTCATACTAAATCAGATACCCTTCAAGTTAAATCTGGACGAGCAACTGGAAAACCAGAGACTCGTTGGAAAACAACGCCTGATAGACGAGTTTACCGGTATCGTAAAGGAAGCTGAAACGCTGGCTAGACCCAAAGCCCTTTTTTTAAAACTGGATATTGCAGACAGGGGCGAGGATCACATTACCATTGTCGAAAAATGCCTGACCAGTAGGGTACTGAGTGTCAATCTCGCAGACCGCCAGGAGGCGTATCCTGCCCTGGCTACCTGCGGAACCGAAATTGACGAATGGGCAAATTCGAAAACAAATATGCTCCATCAGTTCTGGGCAAAATCTATTGCCAATGCTGCTTTGGGAATTGCTATTGCGGCCATTGAAACAACACTGCATGACCGTTTCAATATTCAAATGACGTCATTGATGACACCAGGATCCCTGATTGACTGGCCAATCTCTCAACAAACAATTCTCTTTGACTTGTTTGGAGACGCAGCCCGCAAAATTGGTGTTTCTTTGACCGACAGTTTTCTGATGACACCGTTGAGCACTGTCTCATGCCTGATGTTTGAGTCAGATACTCGCTTTTTCAGTTGTCAGTTGTGCCCAAAAACGGATTGCCAATCAAGACGCGCTGCTTTTGAGGAGCACCTGTTCACCGAAAAATACGCACTGGATCCAAATAATGTGGCTGATAACGATATAGCCTGTCACAACTAAGGGTCGGCTCAAAAATTACTTGGCATTATGCCGGCAAAATGTCCGGTCTTTTTAGGACTTTTGTGGACAGCTTATGCCAAGTTATTTTTGTACGATCCCTAACCCGGGTATATCATCCGGTTTTTCAAACTGCTGGTACGACAAGATCGATCACTTACAGGAGAATTGACCATGGGAAGGACAAAAATTACAACCGCTGTTGAGCAGGGACGCATACTGATTTCGGACGGTGCCTGGGGAACCTATCTGTATAATAAGGGACTGAAGGCAGGGGACTGCCCTGATCATTGGTCGATTACTCATCCTGACGATGTGTATGACATTGCCAAAAGTTATTTTGAAGCGGGTTCGGATATGGTACAAACCAACAGCTTTGGTGGGTCATCACTGAAATTAAAACAATATGATCTTGGAGATAAAGCCTTTGAGATCAATGAAGCGGCTGCACGCCTTTCCAGGAAAGCTGCCGGAGATGAAAGATGGGTGATAGCTTCTCTGGGACCCTCGGGAAAAATGGTGTTAACGAAAGAGGTGACCGAGGACGCCCTGTATGAAACCTTCAAGGAGCAGGCAATCGCGCTGGAAAAAGGCGGTGCTGACGCCATCTGCATTGAGACCATGTTTGCACTGGACGAAGCACTACAGGCTATTAAGGCGGTGAAGGACCATACATCCTGTGAAATCATCTCAACATTCACCTTTGAGCTGACAAAAAAGGGGGAATACCGAACCATGATGGGGGTAACGCCGACAGCCTACGCAAAGGCGGTTGTTGAGGCGGGAGCGGATATTATCGGAACAAACTGCGGTAATGGGATGGAACGAATGGTGGATATCGTGAAAGAGATCAGGTCCGCCTTTCCTGACAAGCCGATACTGGTGCACGCCAATGCGGGCTTGCCCCAGAATATTGATGGAGAAGACGTGTTTCCGGAAACACCTGAACAAATGGCTAAACTGGTTGGTCCGTTACTCGAAGCCGGCGCCAACATCATCGGAGGATGCTGCGGCACAACGCCGGAGCACATAAAAGCTATCAAACAGGCTGCCTTAGAAGCCTCTAACTGACCGGAAATTCAACGATAAAGCTCCATATGCTCCACTACTGTCTCTGTTGTTTTGAAACCAATAGCAGAGCAAGGAGAAGACCAAGGACAGCAAAACCGGCCAATGTTGCAAAAGGCGCCTGATAACTTCCTGTAATATCGAATATATATCCAGATGCTGTCGGGCCAATGGTTCCGCCTAGGGTGCCAACGAAGAGGACTACACCAAAAAGCTGGCCCAGAGCTGCCGTCCCGAAGGATTCAGCGATAAGAGGGGACATGACGGTGAAGAAACCACCGTGGGCAAATCCATAAAAAACGGCAAAGAGAAGCATCATCCAGGTTGTCGTTGCCATCTGCAACCAGGCAAGACTTCCAATCAGCACAACGAAACAGAAAATCATGGACCGCTTACCCCCTATTTTGTCAATCAGAGATCCTGTTACAAGCCTGCCCGCGATGCTGATCGAACCGATTATTGAAAGGACGGTCGCAGATACTGTCGCACTCAGTCCCAGATCTCGTGCATGGGGCACAATATGGACAATTACAGTTAACAGGCAGAAAAACACTGCAAACTCAATAAAACATAAAATCCAGAATTGACGAGAGCGAAATGCCTTCTGCGAGAACAGATTCCCTTCAACAGCGTCGGCGGAGCTATTGATGCTGATGTCACTTTCCCCGTCCGGCAGCACACCGATTGACTCTGGATCAAGTTTCATCAACTGAGCTGCCAGTACCAACGTAATCAGCGAAAAACCACCAATCACCAGATAAGCGTTTCGCCATCCATAAGCGGCAATCAAGGCCGTTGCAACAATCGGCATCGCAAACTGTCCAACACCGGTTCCAACCTTCGTAAGCCCTGTCATTCTCCCACGCAGCCTGACAAACCATCTGGCAACCGTGGACAGTGTAATTACATCATGGGTACTGAAACCGATACTGACAAAAAAGCCATAGAAAAGATAAAGCTGCCAAGACGTATTCAACAATGACATGAGGATGAAGCCAATCCCTAACATTATCCCAGAGATAGTCAGGATAATCCGGGGTCCGATCCTGTCGTTCAGGGTCCCAAAAAATATAGCGCCAACCCCCATCACAAAGAAAGCGAGGGATGAAGCCCCTGAAATCAACCCCCTGGACCATCCGAATTCAGTCTGAAACTCCTTGAAAAAAACCCCAAAGGTGAACATGGCACCGATGCAGATCCCCTGTATGAAGAATCCGGAAATAACGATATTGTATCCATAGAAATACTTTTTCAATTCACCGTCTCCAATAAAATAGTGTACCCGTGGGCGGTCGAGCCAACAAGCGAGCCTTAACGCATAATGGGATGGAATTCACATGGGGATTGAATGACGCAGATCCTCATCCTCAATCAGGCTGATAATGTCCTCGATAGTCGTATTTTCTTCAATATGATCAAGCAGATCAAAACCACTAATTGGGTAGTTTGTCCCTATGGCTTCAACAAGTTCGACGATTTTCATCGAATCCCCGGCGATCTCAACCAACGGCTGGTCCAATATGGGTTCCTGTCCGATTATCTTCAGGTAAAGCAACTTAAGGGTTTCCCTGATACACAGTTCAGCCAGCTCTTCGACCTTTTCACCCGTCAGGCGGATTACTAGTCCATGAAATTCATCCTGTGAGATCAGGGCAACCGTGGATGAGTGTTTGATCTTGCCGCTGGAGGTTTTTTTGATGGTTCCTGGCCTGAGATAGGTTCGCAGGGTAGGATAGATTTGAAAATGGTCACCCAGGGTTTTGACGATTTGACGGTCAATTTCAGGAAGCAGATCTCTCTGGAAGGCTTCCAGGTCCACCAGATATTCCGACTCAATCTCCATGGCAATTGCCAGTTGTTCATCCTGCTCATCCTGAACCAATCCATAGGCTATAGCACAATCCGGGCAGACGCTGTCTACTTTTTGGATAGCAAATTCAATATCGTGGGGATAACAGTTTCGTCCCCGGATAATGATTATGTCTTTAATTCTGCCGCTGAAATATAGATTGCCCTTCCACAACAACCCGCGGTCACCGGTTCTGAGAAAGGGGGTATCAAAACCCTTGATCTGCTGTCCAAATGTTTGCTGACTTGCGGTTTCATTCTGATAGTATCCAAAACAGACACTGGGGCCTGACAGGGTTATTTCCCCAACTTCCCCTTCTGGTAGCTGTTTACCGTCTTCTGACATGATCACCATTTCATGTCCATGCATTTCAGGTCCGAGATTAATGAGAAACTTTTTTTCTTCTTTAGCGGCGCTCTCTTCAATTATTAACAGTCGATTTTCAGTTTCCAGCACATCGCGATCTGCGCACAAAACCTCAAGTTCATGCGAAACAGAAAACATAATCACTGTCTCTGCCATACCAAATCCGGGCCGGACGACATTGGGTTTTAATCCGGCTTTGGCAAAAAAATCATTAAATGCTTTGGTTGCCAGATAATGAACTGGTTCAGACCCGATGATGATTGAAACCATGCTTGAAAGGTCCAACTGCTCAGCCTCCAATGGCGTGACCTTTCTAAGGCAGGTTTCAAAGGCAAACGGTGGGGCAAAACTATGAGAACATTGATACCTGGACATAGCTAGCAGCCAGCGGATCGGACTCATAATAAAATGAACCGGTGACATCAGAATAACAAACCCGCCAATGTACATGGAGCCGATTAAACCGGCAGCAAGACCGAAATCATGAAAAAGAGGCAGCCATAAACTGGTTCCGTTATTCTCTTCCCAATGGCCGAAAATACGAGACTGTTCCATATTGGCCATGATATTTGAATGTCCAACAATAACACCCTTTGGGGCACCTGTACTTCCCGAGCTGAACTGCAAATAGGCCGGATCTTCGGGATGGATACCCGGATCCTGAAAATGGTGGCTATTGTCTTCAAGAATCTTTGTAGCGGAAACAATCTTAATACCAGCAAATGCGCCGTCCGCCTCTGATGATAGTCGTTCCTGTAGAAAATCTGCGACCTGCCGAGTTGATATAATGAGCTTTGGTCTGGATATTTCGAGGTTGGGAATTAGTGTTTCCCGGTACGCCTGCAATTGATGGGACAAAGGTACAGCCAAAACTCCGGAAAACAGGCACCCGTAAAATACCTTTACAAACTCGAGACCATTGGGCAGTAACAAAACAACCCGGTCCCCCTTGACCAACCTCTGTTTCTGAATCCACCCGGCAATCTCTTCTGCGGATCTACCCAATTCTCCATAACTTATTTTATCCTCAACAGCCTCCCCATCCGCTAAAAACGTGACGTAATTTCGCTCGGGATGCTGAGCTGCGCGTTCCCTGGCAATTCCAACAATTGTGTTCTGTGTCTGGTAAATCATAGCCTCTTCCATGCTCGACTCTCTTAAGATTCTTTCTGATCCTGAAGCGAGTGCCATTATATTGGTTTATGCCATTATACGCAATCAGTTGGTTCTTAACCATCTAATTTCCTATGAAACATCATCGCAACTCTAATTGATCTGTCAAATAGTATTCGTGGGCTATGGTTTCTCCTGTTTATGAGTAATCAATAATTACCACTCACTTTGATAACTTGACAGTCTGGAGTTCTCCTCGTCATAGACTTGATCCGGTATCCAGGCACGCATTACTTTAAAATCATACTGGTTCTTTCCTGTGAGTCTCGGAAATTCAGTGTGTCAAGCACGGAATGACGGCATTCGAGAATGTCTTTATTTTTAAATTCAGCTATTTACAAGAGAACTCTAAACTGTTCACTTTGATAATATAGTGTAGGTAATTTGCAGACTTACTTCTCTTCTTGTTATGAAGGTTTAAGGCATTGCTCAATAAATTTACTTCGACTATTCATTACTTATTCACACTGAATTAAACTAAAACCATCCAACAATGCGAGATCTATAAAAAAAGCCTCTTGCTAATTGACCTAAATCTAATTATAACTCATGAAACCATTTCTAAATATCCTCTGTAAGGGACTGAGTGTCTGAATAGAACCCCTTTCGCATCTTTCCAGGATCCCAAAATGCAACAAGCGGACGATTTTCTTGAAGAAAGCAACACCCTGTTTTGGCTCTTAGAACCACTCGAAGATGAGGCATATCAAAAAATGACCCAATTCAAGGATTGGACAATCAGTGATGTTATCGGTCATCTGCATATGTGGAATTGGGCGGCAGATCTATCTTTGAACAACCCGGACGCATTTCAGAAACTTATGAACGATGTTACTGAAAAATTTATCGCTGGAGGCAGCTTTCGCGATGTAGAAGCAGACTGGCTAGATGGCTTGAAAAACACGGAATTGCTGCATGAGTGGCGATTGTTTTACACCGCCATGCATGAGAGATTCAACAAGACGGATCCCAAAAAGCGGGTTAAGTGGGCAGGACCGGATCTCAGCGTTAGCACTAGTATCACCGGACGACTGATGGAAACCTGGGCACATGGACAAGAGATATATGATATCCTGAGCGTGAGGCGAAAAGTTACTGATAGAATCCAGAATATCGCTCAACTAGGCGTCATTACATTCCGTTGGACCTTTGCAAATCGCCAGATGAAAATTCCGCCATGTAAGCCTTATGTGAAACTGACAGCACCTTCCGGAAAGATTTGGGAGTGGAACGATCCTTCCGACATCAATCGCGTCGAAGGATCCGCAGAAGAATTCTGTCAAGTCGTTACCCAAACACGTAATGTCGTCGATACGTCACTCAAAGTGATTGGAGAAACTGCCAACTCCTGGTTATCTATAGCGCAGTGCTTCGCAGGACTTCCATCCGACCCGCCCGAACCTGGTACTCGGTCAATAGCACCTCCGACTGAAATATAATTTACTGATATGTTGGATCAGTAAGTAAGACGCATTACAGATCAATGTCTTTTTTTAAACCCTGATTGGAATTAAAATATGGATTTCATCAAATTTGAAGCAAAGGATCATATAGCAATCCTCACATTAGACAGACCGGGTCAGAATGCATTCAATTACCAGATGTACAAAGAATTAAAAGATACCTTCGATACGATTAATAGCACAGAGGATATCTGGTCTGTCATTATCAGGGCTGAAGGAAAATATTTTAGTGCAGGAAACGATGTAAACGATTTTCAGGAAGGCGTTATTGATGTGAGCATGGAGGAATATGGTTACATGGTAGAAGCTGGACTCGGGTCGGTTGTAAATTGCGAGGTCCCCGTCATATCAGCCGTCCAGGGGATAGCTGTTGGCTCCGGGTTCTGCATCCCAACCTACTCTGACATCGTGATTGCCACTCCGGAAGCAAAGTTCGGAATCACAGAAATAAAAGTAGGGATCATAGGCGGTGCCCCAGAGGCAAGTTTATCACTACCACCAAAAATTGTCAGATACATGGCACTTACCGGGAATCTGATCACGGCTGAAGAAATGGAAAAGCATTCATTTGTCTTAAAAATCGTTCCCAGTAATGACCTTCTGGATACTGCAATTGAGATTGCACAATCAATCGTCAGAAATCCGCCAATTGCGTTGAAGTATATGAAGGAATCGCTCAATAATATTTACAGACCCGATATTATCGCTCAAAAAATCGAATTTGATGGCGAAAAGACGGGCCAACACATGCAAACTGAAGATTTTGGTGAAGCTGTAACCGCATTCATTGAAAAAAGAAAACCGGTATATAAAGTAAAATAGTATGTATTTTGTCTGATATAATGAGCAGAATACTGGCCGAATTCCGGCGAGACCACCGGCTCGGACCGATGGTTGCCACTCGATTCCTACCTAAAAATGAAGGCGGCGCCTGCGTAGAAGCCATTCATATTGTTGTTGAGGTATGCGCCAGTCAAGATGTTACCGCCATATATGGAGACAGCAATCCCGAGTTGATCACCAGGGAGCCCCTCGTCAGCAACAATTTTAGAGAGGGGGTTCCAGGAGCCGTCACCCGTATTCCGTTGGAACAAGTAAACAGCCCCGGCATTGGAACCGTTTGCGTTATCCTCGTAACGCGCACCGACAGCAATATAGTCCCCATAAATTCCAACCGACTGTCCAAACTGGTCGGAGGCCATGCCATCACTAGCCGTCAGCTTTGAATAACGACTCCATGTATCAAAACCGGCGTCCCGTTCCATTATCACTGCTGAACCGGTGGATGCTGCCACATCATCATCAAGCGGCATTCCAGCTACCGCAAAGTCACCATTAATACTGACAGATATGCCCAGACGATCTTCTTCTGCAGGCGCAGCTGCGACAACCTTGCTGACTTCGGACCAGGTATCGAAACCGGTATCTCTCTTGAAGAGATACACGGATCCGCTGTTAAGGAACGTATCATCATTGTACGGTGCACCAACTATGATGAAATCACCGTTGATAGCGACCGAATAACCGAATTGATCACTTTCTGCACCATCAGAGGCCAGGAGTTTATCAACCTGGAACCAATTCCCACTGACGGCATTGCGTTTGAATACGTAAACCGCTCCCGAGGCAGAACCGTTATCGTCCCTGCCGGTTGCACCAATCACAGCATAATCCCCCTGCAGTGCCAGCGAATACCCCAGGTAATCGTTGGAGAGGCTTCCCGCAGCAGTTGCCTTCATCACAAAATCCCAGTTATCACCGGTTTTTCGGTAAAAATACACAGCACCCCCGTTGGTACCGGCTTCATCATCATAGCGGGAACCAACGGCGATATTGTCCCCGCTGACGGCAACCGCCATCCCATAGGTGTCACTGGCACCAGCATCATGAGCAACCAGTTTTTGAGTCTGAATCCAGTTGCCGTTCGACGGATTTCGCCGGTAGACGTAGGCCGATCCGGAAGACAAGGCGGCATCATCGGAATACGGTGCTCCAACAACCGCAATATCCTTTCCTAGGGATACGGCACTCCCGAATCGATCGTCGTTCATTCCGTCATCGGCTATCACCTTCGCGGTCTGAATCCCTATAATATCGTCGTCATAGTTATAAAGAAAGATATCCACCGGATCAAACCCGTCATAGTCCGGGTCGTTACTCACCGCCGGCTGGAAGATAATGCTGTATGCAATACTGCCATCATATTCCGTATCATCAACCCCTGTTAGAGTGACCGTCTGTGGGGTCGACCAGTTTGATGATGTAAAAGTCAGGGTGGAAGGAGAAACCATACCCTCTGTGGTATCCGAACTGCCCAGTGACAAAGACACGTCATCCGCCGGCTCACTACTCAGATATACCGTAAATGTATATGCCTCACTTGCCTCGGTTGTATTTTCAGACGTGTAGTCGACCACCACATTGAAAGGGCTTGTTGTGAATGAAAACTGGTATTCAGATAACAGATTCTGCCCTGGAACGCTGGCAATCCCGGTTCCCAGTGAAACAGTGTACCCGGTATCAGTGCTAAACCGCGCATCCGGGGTAAAAACAGCCACCGTTCCATTCATCTCGATCGTGCCGGAAATAGTGTCCCCATTTTCATTGGCCACCCGAAAGTTTTCCGTACCAAAGCTCTGGAGATCCATCTCCTCGCTGAAGGTGATCCGTACGGTACTGTCAACTCCGATACGAACGGCATTGTTGAGAGGTGTAGTTGATTCCACAATGGGAACCGTAACATGGACACCGGTTGTAAACCCGTTAGAACTAACATATTCATTGAGAAGGGAGATGTTGGATAAACTCTTGATATCGGTGGTAAGCTTGACCTTATAATTGGTCTGTGCAGTCAGTAGGGATGTCGGTTTCAGTTGATACCGATAATCCCCGGTATCGGTTGACGTTTCAGAATCGTCGGAGACATTGGACAGGGGCAGGCAGCTCTGAAAATTGTCTGAAGAGACCTGGACCGATCCCTCACACTCCCCATCCTGTTCGTTTGTATTCAGGCTTAATTCATTGATTGGGGTACTGAACGCCAGAATAATCGAACTGTTCAAAGGGACATCTGCACTGTTTTCCACGGGCTGCACTTCCAATATGCTGGGGACGACCACCTGATTATTAACAATCGTTGTGTCTTCTTCCATTTCACCGCATGATACAACGGACGCTAAAACCATCAATAACACTACAAACCGGACGAACCCGCCCCACTTTACCTGTCTGCTATCCATGTCTCTTCATCTGTAACGAGATTATTATTTTTTGAGATCAAATCACCAATCAGTGATTTATTTCATATGTGAAATGCATGAAGCGGACCGATTCAATTCGGCGGATTTGACATAATCCTGTTTCAGCTAATGGTTATGGGATAAAAATAGTTATTCCTCCTCAAAGCGCACAATAACAATACCTCATCTTCAAAGTCGTAACCAGAAAAAAACCTGCCCCAATTCCAAAAAAAAAAGAAGATTTAAAAACAATCTCTTTAAATTCGAACCACTCCTGGCCCCGGTTGATAACGAATATCTTGACAAAAAAACGGTCCTTCCCCAATAATCGAGCAAAAAAGAAACCGATTTAACTAATGACTGGAGGAAACAATGAAGCTGTTTATTGGAATGCTTGGGACGGAGACCAATACCTGCTCACCCATACCGACAGGGTGGAATGTCTGGAATGGGACCTTGTTGCATCGACGGAGTGATGCTGAAGAAAGCGCACCAGCCTTGTTCCAGGGACTAAAGGCGGTAGTAAACGAAACCATGAATCAGCGGGGCTGGGAGGTAGAATTTGGCCTGTTTGCTTTTGCACAACCTGCGGGTCTTACGCCACGGTCTGTTTACGAACAGCTGCGCGATGAACTTTTGACTGATCTTCGGGACAGCTCCAACGTGGATGCGGTGCTGTTGATTCTCCATGGTGCCATGGTGGCTGAGGGATATGATGACTGTGAGGGAGATCTGATTGAGAGGATCCGTGAGCAGGTGGGCCCGGATGTACCAGTGGGAGCGGAGCTGGATCTGCACTGTCATGTCATTCAAAAGATGGTTGAAAATGCAAATGCGCTGGTTGGCTATAAGGAGTATCCACATGTAGACGTTCTACCGCGAATGCTGGAACTTTTTGCAATACTGGCCGATGCCGCAGAAGGTAAGGTTAATCCGGTGACCTCTTTTTTTCGCTGCCGCATGATCGGGATGATTCACACCACTCGAGAACCTATGCGCGGTTTTGTGAATGAGTTAAGTGCATTGGAGGGAAAAAACGGTGTTCTCAATGCCTGGGTGGGCCACGGCTTTCCCTATGGAGACGTTCCGGACATGGGCGCGACCATGGTCGTTGTCACTGACGGGATTCCAGTCCAGGGTGTTGAGCTTGCTGAAAAGCTGGGGAGGAGACTTTTTGCCATGCGGCAGGATATTTGCTCCTCTCCCCTGACACTGGACGAATGCCTGAATCAGGCAGAGCAGGCTGCAGAGGGACCGGTCACCATTGCCGATACTGCAGACAATGCTGGCGGGGGTGCGCCAGGTGATTCCACATTTTTCCTCTCGGAAATGATAAACCGTGGTATCGACAACTCGGCAATCGCGGTGTTTTATGACCCTGTGGCGGTTTCCCTTTGCCAGGACGCTGGCCTCAACACACAAATCAAACTGCGTATTGGTGGAAAAATGGGGCCATCCTCAGGTCCACCAGTTGATGTTCTGGCCACGGTTATCGGACTGGCAAATGAGGTGACCGATAACATGGGAGAAATTATCATGTCCTATGGGGCTTCTGCCGCTATAAAAATCCACCTTGGGGGTGAGGTCTCTCTTTTACCGGAAAGTGGCATTGATGTCATCCTGACAGAGAATCGGGCTCAATGCTATTCTCCTAAGGCATTTTCCCAACTGGGAGTGGATCCGCAACTGAAAAAGATACTGGTTGTCAAATCCACCCAGCATTTTCATGCTGGTTTTGCCCCTATATCAAAGCAGATTCTATATGCCGGGGATCTTGGAGCGCTTTCGGGAGACATGCTGAAGATCCCCTACGAGCGGGTTGATACAACCGGGCTCTGGCCTTTCTCAGACGATCCGTTTGCCAGTTAATCAATAGAGTCGGCAACCATCATTATCAAATCGGTTTCGCGACTCTTTCATCATGACCAGCCAAACTCCCAGGAAAAGTTTTTCCTACCAGTGTCATTCTGAGCGGGATCTTGTCTTGGGTTCAGCCACTAAGTCGGATCTAATCCTCAGCCGGCCCGGATGGTTCCGGCCTGGACTTGTGCTTCATCTGGCTTTCAGCTAGTGCGGCCAGTCCCCCGACAGCACCTAGATTCATCGACTCAAGCGCTGAATTCGGCACAATGATCAGTGATCCTTTCTCTTTCAGCCCCTCAAACAGCATGTTCATCCCCCTCAATTGGAGTGCAACCGGATTATCGCGGTAGTGCTCACTGGCCTTGGCAAATTTTTCTGATATTTCTGTTTCTGCTGTTCCCAGGATGATCCGTGCCTGACGTTCACGCTCTGCCTGCGCCTGCTTGCTCATAGCATCTGACAGTGCCGCCGGAATGATAACGTCCTTGATGCCAACCGTCTGACAGGTTATCCCCCAGGGACTGGTCTGCTCATCCAGCGTCTTCTGGAGGTCCCCGGCAATTTTCTCCCGATTCTGCAGCAGGTCTGCAAGCTCATGTTTGCCAATGATATCCCTAAGCCCCGTCTGGCAGGCATAGGAAACAGCATCGGTATACATTTCCACTTCCAGGGCGGTTTTTTCAGCATCCCAGACGGTCCAGTAAGCGACGGCATCCACATTAACCGGAACTGTATCTTTGGTCAGGGTTTTTTCCGCACTGAAATCTGCGACCCGTACTCGCTGGTCGATAAACTGATCAATGCGGTCTATGATTGGGATAATAAAGAACAAACCAGGCCCCCTCAGCCCTTTATATTTACCGAGGCGCAGCACCACCGCCTTTTCCCACTGATCCGCTGTGCGAATGGATGCCGCAATAAAAACTGCTAAGGCCGTTCCGGCGATAATGATCGTTCCGAGTTTCACCAAATATCGAAACCGCGCCATCGAGCTGAAATCCTGAAAACTGACGTCAATCACCGCATTGTATATCAGCAGCCCTTCACCAATCATGATGAGTACAAAAACAGTCTTTCCAAGCGCACTTAACGGTCTGGGAGTTTTGTTTAGTTTGCTCATGAATTCTCCTCTCAGGTACGGTTTATTCCGTATGCTTCGTATTCGACAATTCGTCAATCATCTCTTCCACCTTAAACCCGTAACTGTCTGCAACGTTCAAAAAATCCTTGCAAATCGCTTGAAGCTTGTTCTTCCGCTCTTTTTCATCAATCTCAACCTTGATAGTGCCGATAAATGTACCGGTTCCTTGCTGGGCTTCCAGTACCTTCTGAATCTCCAGTTCCTTATATGCCTTGCTGACTGTATTCAGGTTAACCTTTAACTGCACCGCTAAGGCTCGAACCGTTGGCAATTGGTCTCCAGGTTTCCACTCACCCGTTGCAATCCCATGACGTATCTGATCTATGATCTGCCGATAGTAGGGAACGCCGCTCCGATGATCCAGTCTAAATTCTATCATTCCACCCCTGCATCCAAAATTAATGGTCAAAAATTTATTGTGTTATATGACTAGTACCTTTAGGCTTCAGCTGACTTGCTGGGGGAAACAATCCAGTTGTATAACCCGGCAAATACCGCTCCACCGATCAAGCCATCAAAAAAGGCCCAAGCAAGGCCGATAAAACTTCCAGCTGCACTGATGTTATAGCCAATATATACCTTTCCAATTATTGTTTCCTCTCCTGTCGCACCATTAGAGGCGATCATCCACCAGGTCAGGCAGAAAAGACCGAATCCCCAAAACAGTCCACTGGTGAGTGCAAGCGCTTTGACGTCGAGTTTCATTTGGTCCTCCTTTTCAGATTAGACAAGTTTGGAATACAATAAAAATTCGCACAAATACTATTGTATTATTTATATAGTACAATATTAGTTTAGTTCTAAAATCTCCTTTTGTCAACTCTTGTTTTTTAATTCGAACCCGTCTGGTCAAAATATTATTTTCGAACTTATCCCCGATTTATCCCATTTATATATTCAAGACTTTTCTTTCTCATTCCTTTGGTGCGCGGCCTTTTCAATGTTGTAAGAGAAAAACACCGCCACTTAAACAATGTCAGAAAACGGTTGATGAAAGGAATCTACCTGAGTTTACCTGAAAACCGAGGCGCCGTAGTGCGCCCACAGTCCGAAGTGGTTCCGTTTAAACTGATTAAAATGGTTCCATTTTAGACCGGTGGTTACACCCGGAACATTACTTACATTGAGAAAACCGGAAAAGTGATTTATCAGTGTTATTTAACACCCGGAATACGCAATCCTTCTTCATAACTCTTCGGTTGATCCACCGGATGATTGTCGTAGTACAATTCAGGATTAAAAAGCCACTCCGCAGTGATTTTATTAAAAATATTGCATTGGAGGGTACAATTTGC
>JAOZRE010000423.1 GCA_029940215.1 bacterium
GCACAATCCCGCAGATTATAACGGAATGAAACTGGTACAGAAGGGAGCCCGGCCCGTGTCCGGAGACTCCGGGTTGGATGATATTGCCTTGCGGGCTGCTGATGATGACTGGTGGCAAAAGCATGCGGCGGGAGCGATTCCGGGAACCTGTATCAGCATGGAGGATAAAAGCGCATATATCCGTCATTTGCTTTCCTTGGTTGACGTGGATGCGCTCAAGCCCATGACCCTGGTGGTTAACGGCGGTAATGGTTGTGCTGGGCCGATCATAGATCTGCTTGAAGAGTACCTGCCTTTTACCTTCATCCGTTTGAATCATGAACCTGATGGAACTTTTCCCAACGGAGTGCCTAATCCCTTGCTGCCAGAGAAACGTGAGGTGACGGCGGCTGCGGTACGTAAATATGGAGCTGATCTCGGTATTGCCTGGGATGGTGACTTTGACCGTTGTTTTTTATACGATGAGAATGGTCGTTTCATCGAGGGCTATTATATAGTCGGTTTGCTTGGCGTGTCCTTGCTTGGGCAACATCCAGGCGCCAATATCCTCCATGATCCTCGCTTGATCTGGAACACTGAAGAGGTGATCACAGCAGCGGGAGGGAATCCAATAATGACCAAAACCGGACACGCCTTTATTAAAGAAAAAATGCGGGCCACTGATGCGGTTTATGGCGGTGAAATGTCGGCTCATCATTATTTTCGTGATTTCGGCTATTGTGATTCCGGTATGTTGCCCTGGCTGCTGGTTTGTCAGTTGATGGCTGCTAGTGGTAACAGCCTGTCGGCAATGGTTGACGACCGCATGATAGCCTATCCGGTCAGCGGGGAAATTAACTCCCGGGTGGAAGACCCCGATGCAGTTATCAAAGCGGTTGAACAGCGCTATGATGATGGGGAAAAAGATTATACCGATGGTCTGTCGGTTTCCTATCCCGAGTATCGTTTTAATCTTCGTAAATCAAACACCGAACCGGTACTTCGACTTAATGTGGAAACACGAGCAGATGAAAAGCTGTTGCAAGAAAAAACCGATGAACTATTGGCGCTCATTCAGGCCTGATTCGTTTTATTGCGTCCCCCGCTATCGGGTATCTGTTTCCTCGCTCGTCCTTTAGTTTGATGGACACTAAATTATAACTTGTAAATTATACCTAAAAAAATGTCTATTCAACCTGTTATCCTGGCCGGTGGAACCGGTTCCCGACTATGGCCCCTATCCCGTGAATTATATCCCAAACAGGTGATAAGTCTTGCTGGTGATCTTTCGTTGTTGCAGACCACCCTGCAGCGGGTAAGTGAGCTGCCTGATATTCTGCCGCCGATAATTGTGGTGGGGGAAGAACACCGCTTTCTCA
Organism: bacterium; assembly: GCA_029940215.1. Classification (GTDB taxonomy): domain Bacteria; phylum SAR324; class SAR324; order XYD2-FULL-50-16; family XYD2-FULL-50-16; genus JAHJRI01. The sequence goes on from JAOZRE010000423.1 coordinate 1,359, forward strand.
CCAAAACCCAGGTGGAGGAACTGAATCTTTTTCCGGCGTATCATATTCTTCTTGAGCCTTTGGGCCGGAATACAGCTCCTGCTATCTGTGGAGCCGCTTTTTTTGCCCGGAAGGAATCGGAGCAAGACCCCGTTCTCCTGGTACTTCCGGCAGATCACCTGATCTCGAAAAAACAAGAATTTAACCAGGCGGTTGAGCGAGCAGTAGAGCTGGCAGGAGATGGGCATCTGGCGACCTTTGGCATTGTCCCGGATCACCCGGAAACCGGATATGGCTATATTGCCCGGGGCGAGGGGGATAAGGTGGCATCTTTTGTGGAAAAACCAGACCTTGAGACCGCAAAAAGGTACCTTGCCGAGGGTTCCTATTTGTGGAACTCGGGCATGTTTGCCTTTTCCGTGAACAGCCTGTTGGAAGAGATGGAAAAATATTCTCCGAAAATTGTGCAGGCCATGGGTAAGTCGGTTGAGCAGGGCCGTTTTGACGGAGTGTTTTTTCGCTTTGAGCATGAGCTTATGCAGGAAAGTCCGTCAGACTCCATTGATTATGCCTTGATGGAAAAAACTGATCGGGCCGTGGTGGTACAGGCCGATATTGGCTGGAGTGATATTGGTTCCTGGCTTGCCTTGTGGGAAGTCTCTAAAAAGGACGAGCGCGGAAATGTAGCTAGTGGCGATGTATTGCTGGAGGATGTGGACAATTCTTTGATCAGGTCGGAAGATACCCTGGTTGCCGCTGTGGGGCTTAAGGATACCATAGTTATTGAGACTGCCGATGCGGTATTGGTTGCCCCAATGGATCGTTCCCAGGACGTGAAAAAAATTGTCAGTCGGTTAAAGAAGGAAAAAAGGGATGAGTTTCATATCCATAAAACCGTGTATGGTCCCTGGGGCAGTTATACGACTCTGGAGATGCATGGGCGATTTCAAATCAAGCGAATCACCGTGAATCCCGGAGCAAAACTTTCCCTGCAGATGCATCATCATCGCCACGAGCATTGGGTGGTGGTGGCGGGCACAGCCAAGGTGGTTAACGGTGAAGAGTCAATCTTGCTGCATGAGGATGAATCGACATACATTTCCGCCGGGACACAACATCGATTGGAAAACCCCGGAGTCATTCCGCTGGAGCTTATCGAGGTGCAGATAGGCAGTTATCTGGGTGAAGATGATATTGTTCGCTATGATGACGTTTACGGCAGGAATACATAAACTGAAACGAGTGCTCAGTCCAACCGCAGTTGCAGGTTGGACTGTGGTCATAACTTAAGGGGGGTGTGCTTTCGCCTCGCTTGTCGGTGTGAGTAGCTTTTGTAGGTTTGCTTGAGTGCAGCGAAAGCTAACTGTTGATTTTCGACATTTAGTGGCTTGCTAGTTGGCAGCACTCAGGCAACCTGTAATCGCTACGAAGTTACTTCTGTGTCGCCTGCTTCTTTATAATTCTTGTGAAATTCCTCAACGTACTGGTCAAGAATTTTTCTGTCATTCTCCGCCACGTTGGAAAATTCTATTCCATTCTGATGCCTGCCAGCATCATAGGTGGCGTATAGTATCTTTCCCATGACATCCACCAGGGTGTCTTCAAGTCCCAGGGTTATCATCACCTGTTGGCCGACCGGGAGCGGAATGTGCGTCTCCATCAGGATCCCGCCCTCGCCAATATTTAATGTCCTCCCCATGGAGTATTCCCCCTGTCTTCCCTGGTCGTCAACTACAAGGTAGTCCAGAAGGTTGAGGGCCTCCGGTCTGATGAAACGTCTGCGTTCGGTTGTCATTGTTTCTCCGTTAGGTGAGGAAAATCCAGCATATTGTATTTATTGAGCAACTTTTTCATTTCATGTTACATCCTCCAATATTCCTTGTCAAATTTCCTGATAGTATCTGCTGATTTTATCTCTTTCCCTTTCTCTTTATCTGAACAATAATGTCATTTATTTTTAAAAATATAACGTAAATGTGGAATCAATGAGATGTGTGCTTGGCAGTATAATTCCCTTTAATCTTGTTTTTATTGATAATTTGTTGTTTTTCAGGTGTTGGCTTGATGATTGCAACATTGAAGAAAATTTATGAGGTTCCGTTGTCTCCTTCTGGGGAAGGTGTGGCGGGTGCAAAGTGGAAAACACATGGAGGAAATATAGAAAATGAATACAGGTGATACCGCATTTATGTTGATTGCCACAGCCATGGTCATGTTGATGACGCCTGGTTTGGCGCTCTTTTACGGAGGACTGGTACGTTCCAAGAACGTTCTTTCCACGACCATGCAGTCTTTTTTCTGCCTGGGGATCATTTCAATTATCTGGGTAACGTATGGTTATTCGTTAGCCTTTGGCCCTGATATCGGAGGCTTTATCGGTGGGTTGAAGTATGTCGGCTTGAAGGGAGTGGGGTTGGGGATCGGCCCTTATTCAGATACCATTCCTGACTTGTTGTTCTGTGCCTTTCAGATGATGTTTGCCGTTATTACTCCGGCCCTGATAACTGGTGCCTATGCGGAACGGATGAAGTTTACGGCCTTTGTCCTCTTTACAATTCTCTGGTCGACGCTGGTGTATTTCCCGGTCTGTCACTGGGTTTGGGGCGGGGGCT
>JAOZRE010000424.1 GCA_029940215.1 bacterium
GTTCGGTAACCACCATAACACATATTGGTTTTCTCAGGTAGGAAATACAGAACTAGACAGAATCTGTCTAATTAATTGGGTTGATTTCATAATCGGGATTGACAAAAGTATAACCATGGTTATACCATATATTCAGATCAATCACTTTGATGAAGAAACTTAGCCATGGATATAATATGAAAACAGCAATATCTATCCCAGATTCAGTGTTTAATGCGGCAGAATTAATCGCTAATAAGCTAAATATTTCAAGAAGTGAACTTTACACAAAAGCAGTTAACGATTATCTCAGTAAACATCAGAAAAGCCATATTACTGATGCACTCAATAAAGTATATTCTGAGGAAATGTCATCTATTGATCCTGAAATTATTGATTCTCAAATCGCCAGCATGGGAAAAGAATCATGGTAATAAATCGTGGAGAAATATGGTGGGCCACTTTGATTCAACCTTCTGGATCAGAACCAGGTTACAGAAGACCAGTCATTGTCGTACAATCAAATGACTTTAACGCTAGTCAAATCAGAACAGTAATCGTTATTGTCATTACTTCTAGTCTAAAGCTTGCCATAGCGCCTGGTAACGTCTTGATAAAGAAAAAGCAAACCGGTCTTTCAAAAGATTCAGTGGCTAATATTTCTCAAATTATAACAATAGACAAGTCTTACCTAACGAAGAAAATCGGACAGCTAAAAATAAATCAATTCAAGAAAGTTGAAGAAGGTTTAAAGTTAGTACTATCCCTATAACCCAATCGGGTAACCGGGAGTTTTTCTCTCCCATACGTCGATAAAGGACTTCTTTCAACGCTTGCCCCCCCCCCGCTTGGATTAGCGATAAACTCATTTTCAAATCTAGCCGGATCTCTGCCGAGTTTTTGTAGTCTCTTTCCTGCTGTGAAATTCTTATTATTGCTTGAGTGGTTTTATAGGATTAACAAACTAAACTTGGATTTTATTCATTTTTTGACTATAATTACCTTGTATTTTCTTCAAAATAAGACTATTTTCCAATATGTAACACATCAATAATGGGGAAAATCATGTTAAAACGCAAAATCGATGCGGAATTAAAAAAGTGGTACAAAAGTCCAATTAGAAGGCCATTGCTTGTCCGAGGAGCTCGTCAGGTTGGGAAATCTTTTAGTATTCAACAGTTCGGAAAAACTAGTTTCGACAACTGTGTCACAGTGAATTTTGAAGAGAGACCTGAATTTGCGGAGTGTTTTTCGACATTTGATATCACTGAAATACTGGAGAAAATTTCTATTTTAGACTCCAGAACAATCATACCAGGGAAAACTTTGTTGTTTTTAGATGAAATCCAAGAATGTCCTCGAGCAATCACAGCGCTACGGTACTTTTTCGAAAAAAGACCGTTACTTCATGTGATTGCAGCGGGTTCGCTACTTGAGTTTGTTTTTAATAGTTCAGAGTTTCGTATGCCGGTCGGCAGAGTCAGTTCACTTTTTATGTATCCCTTATCATTTGGTGAGTTTCTAGAAGGAACCGGACAGTCCAAACTGAACAGGTATTTATCCGAGGTAGACCTGAATTCACCACCGGACACTTTGTTTCAGGGAGAGCTGGATAAACACATAAGGAAATATATGGTTGTTGGCGGTATGCCCGAAATTGTATCATGTTACGCAGCCGGGATATCAACAGAAGAGATGAAGTCTCTTCAGGCATCTATACTCCAGACTTACCAGGTTGATTTTGCCAAGTATGCCAGCACAGCCCAACACAAGTATTTGAAAGATGTGTTTGCTGCGGTACCCAGACTGGTCGGGGACCGGTGCAAGTACAGCAATATCAATCCTGATGTACAATCCCGGGACTTAAAAAACGCGATTAGTCTTCTCAGTGATGCCAAATGTGTTCATACCATACCTCACACATCTGCCCAAGGCTTGCCTTTAGCAACACAAATGAATAAGAAAAAATTCAAATTACTGTTTATGGACCTCGGTTTAATGCAGAAATCGTTGGGCATAGATTCACAGCTAATGTTCGAGAAAGATATTTTATCAATTCACAGAGGAGCTATGGCAGAACAGTATATCGGCCAACAATTAATTGGATCGGCAAAGCCATATGAAGAAGGACAATTGTTTTTCTGGGCAAGGGATTCAAGGAACAGTCATGCGGAAATAGACTATTTATTGACACAAGGGGCCGACATCATTCCTGTTGAAGTAAAAGCCGGTAAAACCGGTAGATTGAAGAGTATGCGCCTCTTTCTCGATGAACATACCAACAGCCCGTTTGGCATTCGGTTTTCACAGCACGAACTGTCCTGGAACAACCGTATTCTTTCAATACCACTATACCTGGCAGAACACTGGGAACGCCTTGCCAAATCGGGATAGGGAGGTCCTCACGGGCTTTCCCTCCCACACCACCAGGCGTACGGATCCGTAACATGGCGGTTCAATAAAGTTGAATATTATGGGTTAGCCAATCTTCGAAGACCCATTTGATCAAAATGTTTGTTGGGCAGTGCCATTTGGATTGTCATCCAATTAGACATTCTCCAACACCCTTTCGCACTCCATGCAGCAGACAGAGCTAAATCCTCTGGTACCCCTCGGGTAATAAGTTCTTTCTTTCGTTTCCGGTAGACCTTCCACTGTTTCCAGTACAAACTTCTCAGTCTTCGCCGAAGCCAGCTATCCAGATCACGAAAGATTGAAGAGGTTTCGGCTAATCGAAAGTAGCCTTTCCAACCGACTAAATACCGGGTCAACTGTTCGACGACGATCGATATGCTTCGTCCTCTGTTCTGCCTTGTAATTTGACGGATTCGGGAACGAAACCGTTTAACCGAAGTCTCTGCGATTTTGATCCGGTTCGGTTGTCTGCCCCCGGTAAAGGAAAACCCAGAAATTTGCGTTTCTTTGGGTCTCCGACTGCACTCTTTTCAGAATTTCTCCAGATCGATATCGACCACCGTATCGTATCCTGATCCTTCCTTACCGCCTGATGAGCACTGCGCCCGGGCTGAAATCCGAAGCAACTCTCCGAAAATGTCTCATCCCAACTGCTTTGTAACACCTGCAAAATAGCCTGCTGAATGAAACGATCAAGGCAGGTGGGGATGCCCAACTGTCTTTTCTCTTTCTTTCCGGGCTTTGGAATCTCTACATGTTTTACTGCATGGGGATGATATTTTCCTTTTAGCAGTTGTTCCTTTATGAGTAACCAGTTCTCTTTCAAATAACCGGGAAGTTGATGGACCGTCATTCCGTCCACTCCCGGTGCTCCTTTATTGGATTTAACCCTGCGCAAGGCTCGCTTCAGGTTATTTCGATCCAAAACGGATTCCATCAGATCAGAACCAAACATCGGGTTTTCGAACACTGTCATGCTATGAACAGATCGACGCTCATCAGAATTTCCTCGTGGCTTCACCTCGACTGATTCGTTGAACTCCTTTTCTGGACTTTCTGTCTTTTGACTGTTCATAAAATCGATGCCTAATCACCGCTCTTTATTGTTCGGGCCTGCGGTGAATAAAACCACCTAATATGCCCTCTGCTGACTTCTGTGTTGAGATATGCAGATTTACAGCTACACCGGTTCCAAATTTGGAACATCAGCACAGATCTCCCAGGGTAAGCCTTGTCTCTTTCCTTGCACAACTGCCTGATTTACGTTTCCGGTTCTTGATCGATATGGACTTGGCCGCCTCACGCCAGCTCATCCAACCTTAACACCTGATTATCAGGTTTCTGTTCGTCAGCTCGCAAGTTTGTTCCACGCTTCCTTCAGATAAAACCTCATGATGATGCCCTTGCGCTTCACTAGCCTTCACCTCGATCAGGTTGACACAGGGACTTTCACCCTGCAAGATACAAAGCATGCCTGGCAGGCGTTAAATAAGCCCCCGGCAAAGCCGGGGGCTTATTTCTGGTAGCCCCTAAAAGGGGACTTTTACG